>CAZPBH010000035.1:6505-9969 GCA_964584645.1 uncultured Rhodospirillales bacterium
CCGGCTGTCCAGGTCGGTTGCAGGAAGGGGCGGCAGACGTGTGCCACCCCCCAGCACAGCAGCAGCGGGAAGAGCAGGGTGACCATGTCGGTGTCGTAGTAGCCGAGTCTGGTGCGGTAGTAGAAGCCAGGAGCGGCAACGGCCATGCCCGCGGCCAGGAGCCCGGCCTCCAGCCCGCCCGCCAGCGCTGGCAGCCAGGTCTCGGGAATGCGCCCGCCCGCATTGGCGACACCGACCACCAGCGTGCGCGCACCGGCTGCCGCAGCCGCCTCCGGTGTCATGTCGGGCAGGCCCAGATCATGGGTGGCCGGGGTCAGGCGAAGCTGACCCACGCAAAGCTCCGGGCGCCAGTCGAGGATGCCGCGTGCGGTCTTGGCGCTCAGCGCATCTTCGGCATCACCCAGAAACAGCAGATAGGGGGCTTCAAGTGTGATCGGTTCCAAGGCTGGGCTGGCGCCTCCTCGCGCCGTGGCATGCAGGATCGGGGATATCCATGCCCAGCCTGCCGCAGAAGTCGAGCGGGCTCAAGCCGCGCTGGCACGGTCCGCATAGCCGGGGGAGTCATTAGGCAATCTTAAACGCGTGGGTTGTAATCTGCATGGGAGGGAATTCCGTGTGGAGGTTCGCAATCATGCGTGGTCACATCCGATCGCGGTCATCGGGCCGGCGCTTCCGGCCGTTTCGCGTTGTGCCGTTGTTTCTGTCCATGGTCCTCGGCGGTATGACGGGTGCGGGTGTCGCGCTGGCGGAGAGCAACATGCTGGTCCTGCGCTTCCGGGTTCCGGGTGTCTCGCAGGCCCATCTCGCCCCGGCCGCAACCGCGCCAGCGCTCGACGCTACGGGCTGGGTTCCGCTCGTCACCCAGGGGGCGACATGGCGCGGCACCGCCCGCCTTGCCGCACCGGTTGCGGAGGCGGTGGGCTGGACCGTGCGCGTTTCGGGCAGTTTCACCGCGCCCGATCACAACGTGCACGACCTGGCCGAGGCCGATCTGGCCCCCGGGGGAAGCTGGACCGCACCGCAGGGCGGCCTGCGTCTGACGCGCGAGGCGGGCATGATCACGGCGTCAGGCTTCGCCGCCGGAGGCGCCTATGCGCTTGATCTGGACCTGATCACGGGTTCGGGGGCCACGGCCACGGCCTCGCTGGCGAGCGCCACGATGGCGGCGATCGGCCTGCCGCGCCCGGCCGATGCCCGCGCCAATGACAGTTTCGGCATGGAAATGGAGGGCAATGCAGAGTGGGTCTTCGTCGGCGCGCCTTATCAGGACAGCACCGACCTCGCCGGCGTGCTAGGGACCGTGGACAACGCTGGCGCCATCTATGCCTATCGGCAGGTCGCCGGCGCCTGGACCCTGCATCAGAAGATCGTGGCGCCGGTCGACCGCAGCGCCGATGGTCTGATCGGCATCAACGGATCTTTCAAGTTCGACGGTACGTCGCTCATCGTCGCCCAGCGTGCTCCCCCGCGGCTGTTCGATTTCCGGTTCGATGGCACGTCCTGGGTGCATGAAGAGACACTGCCCCTGAACGTCGCGCCAGGGGGTCATATCAGCGCCCTCGCCCTCGGTGCCGAGGATTTCTACATCACCGCCGTCGTCGATCCCGGTGAGTTCGGTCGTGTGCTGCGCTATCGGCGCGATGCGGACGGGAATTGGGAACCGCACCCGACACAGCCGGCGCTGATGGCCGATCCGATCGATCAGGTCCTGCCGGAGAATTTCGGGGCCATCACCCGGGAATACGGGGATGTGCTCATGATCGGTGACGAGCAGCGGCAGGTGCTGACCCTGTTCGAGCGTGACGGCGATGGCCATTGGGTTCGTTTTCAGCGGCTGACACCCCCGGAGCCGTCAGCCCGCTTTGCCGTCTACCTCGATTTCGATGGCGAGCTTCTGGCCGTGGGATCCGATGGCGCTGAAAAGGGCCATCCGGGTGATCCCGATCTTGCCAATGCCGGCGCTGTCTTCCTGTACCGCCGCCAGCCCGACGGGACCTTCGCCTATGTCGAGAGGCTGGTCGGTACCAACCGCCATGAGGATCGCTATTTCGGCTATCGGGTCCGGTTTGACGGCGGTTCCCTGCTCGTGAACGGAATCTTTCAGCGCTTTGATGCTCTTGGCGCCAATCCGATCAGCCATGCCGGCGCCCTGCACGTCTTCGAACGGGAAGGGGGTGCGTGGGTCGAGAGGCCGAAGATCGTGCCGCCGGATCGCGCTTATCTCGACGCCTTCGGGAATGATCTCCTGACAATCCCCGGCTATCTGTTCGTGGGCGCGATCTATGCGAGCACGGATGTTGGCGGCGCCTCGATGCCAAGCGGAACCGGCAAGGTCTATGTCTATCCCTGGTAGGGCGGTTGGCGTTCCTTTCGGACCAAAAGGCGCGTTCGACCTGAACGCGCTCCGCTCTACAACCCCAGCACCGCCTTGGCGATGATGTCGCGCTGGTTTGCGCGGAATAAAACGGCTGTTGGAACCGTCATCGTTCCGGGGGCCAGAGGTCAGATTTGCACGTTCAGCGTGCACGTTTAACGCCAATGCAAGGTTCAGGAGCCTAGTGTTGCCTGACCTGTGGGCTTGAAATGGGGATTTCCATGCGCGGTTGGCTTATGTTCCTTTGCATGACGGCCGGCAGTCTGGCGACGGGTGTCGCCATGGCGCAGCACCTGGTTATTCGGGTTGAAATCCCCGGCGCTCGCGGCGCGTCTTCGGCACCCGGCGGCCCGAGCAGCGCGCCGACGGTGAATCGTGGCGGCGATTTTGTCACCGTCTGGCGCACCACCGGCGCTGATGAGCGCATCGATCTGCCCCTGCTCCCCGATATCGTTCCCGATGATGGCTTCGAACATGACTTCCAGCTGCGCTGCGGCGCGCAAGAGGCCAAGGAAGTCACGAGCCATGATGACGAGGACGCCTTCTGTGTGTTCGCAGAGGCCGGCGATCATGAAATCATCATCACCGGCAATATGGCGGGGTGGAGCACATTTGGTTCACCCTCTGCGGGAAAGCTTGTCGATATCAGAAGCTGGGGTCCGTTCGTCTTCGGGCTTGGGGCGGATATAGCGCTCATGGAGATGGTGAAGATGGATTCGACATTTCAGGGGGAATTCGTCGGCACCACCGGCCTGGACGCCATCACCGCTTCCGATCTGCCGACCATCGGGGGACCTGTGCTTGACTGGGCTTTCGCTGGAAGCTCTGTTTCGGACATTCCAAACATTGGTCTTTGGGACATGAGCAATGTACGATTCATGAACGGCATTTTTCAAACGGCAGGCTTGTTCAATTCAGATATTGGCAGCTGGGATGTGTCAAATGTCGTAAACTCAGTATTTATTTTATCAGGCGCTAATTCCTTTGATCAGGATCTTACCAATTGGTGTCTGGCTTCTGTTGAAGGGTTCAATCTGGATGGTACGCCCGCGGCATGGACGCGTCGACCGGTGCCGGGTCCCGCCTCGGC
>CAZPBH010000035.1:9979-12533 GCA_964584645.1 uncultured Rhodospirillales bacterium
TCCTTGCCGAGGAAATTGCCGCGGCGCCCGCCAACTCCTTCGTCACCGCATGGGAAACGACATCGGCCAACGAGACGATCACGCTGCCGCTCTTCGCGGGGCACGGCGGAACACATGATTTTGACCTGCACTGCGATCTGCAGACGCCCCGGCGCGTGACCGACAGTGATTTGAGCGAGGGCGCCTGCACCTTCGAGGAACCGGGCCTGCACCTGATTGCGATCAACGGCACCATGGGGGGGGCTGGGGATTCAACCATGAAGGTTCAAAAGACGCGCTCATCCAGATCAGGAACTGGGGACCCTTTGTCTTTGGCCTGCGTGAGGAGCCGCCGGTCCAATTCGCAGGCGAGTTCGCGGGCGCCGAAAACCTCCGTAGCATCATTGCCAGCGACACACCCCGTATCGAGGGAACATCCCTGGCCCACGCCTTCGATCAAACATTTATGCTCCCGAACATTCCCAATATCAATAACTGGGATGTTTCTCAAGTGCAAAACATGGAGGCCATGTTTCGTAATGCACAATTCATTGATATAGAAATCGGGTCATGGAATACATCACAAGTCACCAATATGTCCGAAATGTTTTCTTATACAGAATTATTTAACAGCGATATAGGTGACTGGATGACATCACAAGTCACCGACATGTCTTGGATGTTTTCTGACTCCCAATCATTCAACGCCGATATTGGTTCTTGGTCCACATCACAAGTGCAAAACATGAACTACATGTTCAACAGCGCAGCGGCTTTTAACCAGGATATCAGCGCCTGGGATGTGTCCCAGGTCCAAACTATGGAACGGATGTTTGCAAACGATCCTAGTGCAGGGAACGGTGAAACGTCCTTCAATCAGGATCTCAGCTCCTGGTGTCCGGTCAACGTCAACTCGTACGGGGATTTTGCCGATCAGGCAGATGCGTGGGTCCTGCCAAAGCCCAACTTCGCCAGCCCGCCTGCTGATTGTCCCTGAGCTTGCCAGGGGAGTGGGGCGCCACGCGAAACTGGAGGGGCTTGATCGTTAGCGGGCCCCGCAACGGGTCGCGTTCGACCTGAACGCGCTCCGCTCTACAACCCCAGTACCGCCTTGGCGATGATGTCACGCTGGATCTCGTTGGAGCCGCCATAGATCGTGCAGGCCCGGCTGTTCAGATAGGTGGGCACGACCGCCGCGGCGTAATCCGGGCCGATGGGCGGCTCGTTGCTGCGCGGCATCAGCTCTTCGGCCGGCGGCTGCCATGGCAGGCCTTCATAGCCCAGCGCCTCGACCGTCAGCTCGGTCAGCGCCTGTTCGATCTCGGTGCGGCGGATCTTGAGCCCGCTTGCCGCATTGCCGGGGCTACCGCCCTGGCTCAGCCGGCTCATCACCTGCATCTCGGTATATTCCAGCGCGGTCAGATCGGCTTCCAGCGCCGCCAGCTTGTGGCGGAACCGACGCTCCTCGGCCACCGCATGGCCGTTGGCGCGCTCGGACCCCGCCACATGGCGCAGGCGCTTCAGGAACTGGCCGAGCCGGGCGGTGCCACTGCCGCCCCCGCGCTCGAATTCCAGCAGATACTTGGCATAGGTCCAGCCCTGGCCCTCCTCGCCGATCCGGTTGGCCTGCGGCACCCGCACGGCATCGAAGAACACCTGATTGAACTCGTGACTGCCGGAGATCGAGGGGATCGGCCGGATGGTGATGCCGGGTGTGGTCATGTCGATCAGCAGGAAGGTGATGCCCTCCTGCTTCTTGCCGCTGTCATCGGTGCGCACGAGGCAGAACATCCAGTCGGCGAGATGGGCCTGCGTGGTCCAGATCTTCGTGCCCTCGACGATGTAGTCGGTGCCATCGGGCGTGGCGCGGCATTTCAGGCCGGCGAGATCGGAACCCGCCCCCGGCTCCGAATAGCCCTGACACCAGTAATGCTCGCCCGAGAGGATCTTCGGCAGGAAAAAATCCTTCTGGTCCTGCCGGCCGTATTTCATGATCACATGGCTGACCATGCGCATGCCCATCGGCGACAGGCCAGGCGCATCGGCGGCGGCGGTCTCGACCTCCCAGATATATTTCTGCGGGATCGTCCAGCCGGTGCCGCCATGTTCCCTGGGCCAGCCGGGGGCGGACCAGCCCTGCCGATGCAGGATGGCATGCCAGGCGCGCGTGACCTCCTTCGGCTCGAAGATGCTGGTGGCACGGCGTTTGGCGGCGCGCAGCTCTTCGGGCAGGTGATCGCGCAGGAAGGCGCGCACCTCCTCGCGAAAGGCGCGGTCTTCGGGCGAAAATGTTGCGTCCATGGCGATAACCTCCCCTCAGAACAGGTCATTCTGCGGCTTTTGTTGTGCCAGCTGGCTCTGGCATGACCCTTGTCGGGTGTGACATGGTTCACGACAGGGTCCGTTGACAAGCCCGGCACAGCCTGAAGGGGGAAGCCACATGAACCGTACCACCACCATCATCACCCGGGCGCAAGGCTGGGCTGGCGTGTTCCTTCTGCTGGTCTCGGCCGCGCCGGCCCTGGCCGAGGACCGGAGTGCGATCTGGCGCGCCCAGGACATGGAAATGCGCGTC
>CAZPBH010000036.1:0-1425 GCA_964584645.1 uncultured Rhodospirillales bacterium
CCCGATGCTGGCGCTGGCGGCCGGGCTTGGCGCCCTGCTGCTATGGCTGGCGGCCCTTGGGTACACTGTCAGGGAATATGGCGCGGCGGCGTGGGGGCTGATGTCCGGGACGGCCCGGATCTCGCGCAGCACGGCCGGGCTCGCCATGGCGGGCGGCATGCGCGCCGGCGAAGCGGTGATGGAGCGCGTCCAGACCGGCTTTCGTGACAGCCTGGCGACGGGTCTTGCCAGCCGCGGCCTGCGGGCGGAGGCGCCGCCGGTCACCTCCGCGCCGGAGCGCGCGCCCGAAATTGCCGAGAAACCGCGCAAACGCGCCCGATCCGCCAGCCGCAAGCCGAATGCCGCGGCCGCACCGCCGCAGCCCGCCCTCAGCCTCGCAGCCGCGGCCACCGATTTCGCCATGCCGCCGGTCGATCTGCTGGAAGCCGCCCCGCCGTTGGCCCAGGGTGATGTCGATACTGCCACCCTTCGGGCCAATGCCGAAATGCTGCTGAGCGTGCTTGGCGATTTCGGCGTGAAGGGCGAGATCCGCACCGTCTGCCCCGGCCCGGTCGTGACCCTCTATGAGCTGGAACCGGCGCCGGGCACCAAGACCAGCCGGGTGATCGGTCTGGCCGACGACATCGCCCGCTCGATGAGTGCCGTCAGCGTGCGTGTCGCGGTCGTGCCGGGTCGCAATGTCATCGGCATCGAACTGCCGAACAGCCACCGCGAGACGGTCTATCTGCGCAGCCTGTTCGAGGACAAGAGCTACGCGAAGATGAGCGGGCGCCTGCCGCTGGTGCTGGGGCGCACGATCTCGGGCGAGCCGGTGGTGCGCGATCTGGCCCCGATGCCGCATCTGCTGATCGCAGGCACCACGGGCTCGGGCAAGTCGGTGGCGATCAACACCATGCTGCTCTCGCTGCTCTATCGCCTGCCGCCGGAAAAGTGCCGCTTCATCATGATCGACCCGAAGATGCTGGAACTCAGCGTCTATGACGGCATCCCGCATCTGCTGGCCCCGGTCGTCACCGAGCCGGCGAAGGCGGTGATGGCGCTGAAATGGACGGTCCGGGAGATGGAGGACCGCTATCGCGCCATGAGCAAGCTCGGCGTGCGCAACATCGAGGGCTACAACATGCGCGTCAACGAGGCGCGCGCGAAGGGCGAGCACCTGACCCGCAAGGTGCAGACCGGCTTTGACCCCGATACCGGCAAGCCGGTCTATGAGGACCAGCCGCTGGAGCTGGAGGAGCTGCCCTATATCGTCGTGATCGTCGATGAATTCGCCGACCTGATGGTGGTGGCAGGCAAGGAGATCGAGGCGCTCGTGCAGCGCCTGGCCCAGATGGCCCGCGCCGCCGGCATCCACCTGATCATGGCGACCCAGCGCCCCAGCGTCGATGTCATCACCGGCACGATCAAGGCGAATTTCCCGACCCG
>CAZPBH010000036.1:1435-12507 GCA_964584645.1 uncultured Rhodospirillales bacterium
GTACGACAGCCGCACGATCCTCGGCGAAGGCGGTGCCGAGAACCTGCTGGGCAAGGGCGACATGCTCTACATGGGTGCGGGCGGTCGGCTGATGCGCGTGCACGGGCCGTTCGTCTCCGATGAGGAGGTGGAGGAGGTCACCAACCATCTGCGCGCCCAGGCCGAGCCCGATTATGTCGAAGCGGTGACGGAAGAGGATGAGGGCGGCTTCGAGGGCGTGATGGGCGCCATGCTGGGCGATGGTGGCGGCGGCGCTGGCGCTGGCTCGGGCGATGATCTGTTCGACCGGGCGGTCGCCATCGTGGCGCGGGAACGCAAGGCCTCGACCAGCTTCATCCAGCGGCATCTCTCCATCGGCTACAACCGGGCGGCCAAGATCATCGAGCAGATGGAAAAGGAAGGCATGGTCGGGGCGCCCAATCATGTCGGTCGGCGCGAGGTGCTGCTGCCGCCGTCGCAGGACGACTGACCGGCGGCATCCGGGGGGAGAGTCGCGCCGGCTGGCGCTTCGCCCTATCTTTCGGTCATGACCCTGGATGCCGGAGGCATGATGGCCGACCAGCCGACGACCACCCGCCGCGAATTTCTGATCACGAGCCTGATGGGGGCGGGGGCGCTCAGCCTTGGCCTCGTGCCCCGCGCGGGCCATTCGGCCGGAGCGCTGCCGGGGGCGCCGGGCGCCTGGATCACCATCCCCGAAGAAGGTCCGGTTGAGCTGACCTGCCCGGTGCTGGATTTCGGGCAGGGTGTCTGGACGAGCCTGCCCCTGCTGATCGCCGAGGAGCTGCGTATCGCGCCGGATCAGCTGAGCGTGCGTCAGGCGCCGAGCGATGCCGGGGTCTATGGCAACCCGGCGCTGCGCGGCTCCCAGGCCGTTGGCGACAGCCGTTCGGTGCGCGGCTATTGGGAGCCCCTGCGGACGCTCGGAGCGGCCGCGCGCGAGATGCTGGTCGCAGCCGGGGCGGCGGCGATGGAGGTGGCGGCGGAAGGCTGCCAGGCCGAGGCGGGCCATGTGGTCCATGCCGAGAGCGGCCGCCGGATCGCGTTCGGCCAGCTCACGGGCCGGGCCGCGCAGATGCCGGTGCCCGAGGCCCCGACCCTGACCCCACGCTCGCAATGGCGCCTGCTGGGCCGCGACCAGATGCGCCTGGAGGTACCCGATCGGGTGACGGGCCGGGCGATCTATGGCACGGATGTGAGCTTCGAGGGCCTGCATCATGCAGCCATCCTGCACGCACCCAAGCTCGATGCCCGGCTTGGCCGCGTCGATCCCGCACCCGCCCTTGCCCTGCCCGGGGTCACCCATGTCGTGCCGATGGAGCGCGCGGTGGCGGTCGTCGCCGACAGCTGGTGGCGGGCGAAGAAGGGGCTTGAAGCCCTCGACCCGCAATGGGAGGTGCTGAGCCATGGCGATCTCGACGATGCGGCCATCGACGCCCACATCGCCGCGCGCCTTGCTGCCCCCGCCCATATCGTGGAGGAGGCCGGTGATGCCGAGGCCGCCTATGCCGCGGCGGCCCATCAGCTCGACGTGGAATATGACGCGCCCTTCCTGACCCATGCCTGCATGGAGCCGATGAACGCCACCGCGCGCTGGCTGCCGGAGGGCGAGGTGCCGGGCAAGCGGCTGGAGGTCTGGGCACCGACCCAGGCCGCGACCCGGGCGCTTGACTTCCTCGCGCTCAACTTCGAGGTGCCGGCCGAGCAGGTGATCCTCCATACCACCTTCGCCGGTACCGGCTTCGGCCGCCGCTCGCATGTCGACTACATCCTCGAGGCGGTGGAGATCGCCGCCGGTGCCGGCGTGCCGGTCAAGCTGCTGTGGAGCCGCGAGGAGGACATCGCCCAGGACTATTTCCGCCCGGCGACGCGCGCCCGGTTCCGGCTGGGTGTCGACGGGGCAGGCCGGCTTTCCGCCTGGAATGTGGATATCATCGGCGGCAGCCTGTTCAAGCATCTCTGGCCCGGGCCGGCACCCTTCGATGTCGATCCCTCGGTCAGTGGCTACATGACGCCCGAGCGGGCGCTGAGCTACACCATCCCGGCCCGCCGGGTGCGCGCCGATCTGTGGGATCTGCCGATCCGGGTCGGCCCGTGGCGTGCGGTCTCGGCCAGCCAGAACAGCTGGTTCCGGGAGTGCGTGATCGACGAGGCCGCCCATGCCGCTGGCCGCGACCCGCTCGCCTTCCGCAAGGCCCATCTGGCCGACCAGCCACGGCTGCTGCGTGTTCTCGACCATGTGGCGAAGATGGCGGATTGGGAACGCGAACGGCCCGCAGGTACGGGCGTGGGGCTGGCGGTGGCCGATGCCTTCGGATCGATGCTCGCCGCCGCGGTCGAGGTCACCATGGTGGATGAAGCCAGCCTGCGGATCGGGCGCATCTGGTTCGCCATCGATTGCGGCACGGCGGTGCAGCCGACCAACATCGTGATGCAGGTCGAAGGCGGGGTGAACGATGCGGTGCAGGCGGCCCTTCAGGGGCGGGTCAGCTTTGCCGACGGGGCCGTCGTCGAGCGCAATTTCGATGCCCTGCCCTGGCTGACGCTCGACCGGGCGCCGGCCATCGAGGTCGCGGTGCTGGAGGACCTGGAGGCACCGCTGGGCGGGGTGGGTGAAACCGGGGTTGCGGTGACCGGCCCGGCCCTGCTGAACGCGATCTTCGCCGCCTCGGGCCGGCGTATCCGGCGCCTGCCGCTGGAGCGCGAGGGGCTGAGCCTTGCCGTGTGACGCCCTGCCCGGCCGGGGGGTGACTTCCTTGCCACACCCGCCTGAGAATATGGGCTCTCGGCCCGGTTAGGGGCTAGGCGCGGGCACCGCTCTGTGCGATGCAACAGCTCCCCGAGCGTTACCGCCACCATCGGAAGGGTCTGAACCAGATGAGCACCTTGCGCACCCGGCTTTGCAGCTCGGCCATTGCCCTCGCCGGGGCTGTGGCCATCGCCGTCACCGCCATGCCCGCCGCCGCCCAGGACAATCCGGGCATCTACATCTTCGGCAAGGCAGGCGCGAACTGGCTGGCCAATGTCGATTTGCCGGCCTTCAGCGGCACCACCAGGGTGGAGACCGAGCATGATGTCGGGCTGACCGGCATGGGGGGCCTCGGCTACGACTTCGCCAACGGGCTGGCCCTTGAGCTCGAGCTTGGCTATCGCGGCAATGACATCGACAGCATCGGTGGCCCGCAGACGCTGGGCACCGATGGCGACATCTCGACCTGGTCGGTGATGGCCAATGTCGTCGGGACCGCCAACCGAGACGGCATGGTGCAGCCCTATCTCGGCTTCGGTGTCGGCTATGCGCAGGCCGAAGTGGAGGATCTGCGCACCATCAACGGCCTGGAATACAATGACGATGAGGGCGTGATCGCCTTCCAGGGCTTCGCCGGCCTCGCCACGGACGTGACCGAGCGGCTGCGCCTGCACGGCGAATACCGCTATTTCCAGAGCGGCAACATCCCGCTGCGCGCGCCGTCCACGACCTTCGACTATGAGAACCGCAATCACAGCTTGCTGGTAGGCCTGAGCTACAGCCTTGCCGAGCCGCCGCCGCCCCCACCGCCGGCGCCCGAGCCCGAGCCGGTGGCCGAACCGGCCCCGGCGCCCGAGCCCGAGCCGACCCCGCCGCCGGTCAGCCGCAACTACATCGTGTTCTTCAACTTTGACGAGTCGACCCTGACGACCGAGGCGCGCTCGATCCTCGATGCGGCAGCGCAGAACTTCCGCATGGCCGGCTCGACCCGGATCACCCTGACCGGTCACACCGACACCTCGGGCTCCAACGCCTACAATCAGGCGCTGTCGGAGCGTCGTGCGGCCGCGGTCGAGGCCTATCTGGAAACGCGCGGCGTGCCTTCGGATGCGCTGGCCACCCGCGCTGAAGGCGAGACCATGCCGCTGGTCCCGACCGGCGATGGGGTGCGCGAGCCGCAGAACCGCCGGGTCGAGATCGTCTTCAACTGATCCGACCCCTCGGGGCCTCAGGCCCGGAAGGTTCCATCATCACGGGCGCGGCGCTTCGGCTCCGCGCCCTTTTTCGGGCATGGGCTCCAGCTCACGGGGGGTACCCTTAAGGATTCGACAAGAATAACCGGCTAGCTTGCGAGCAGGGGATAGCTCACACGCCCGGAAAAGACAGCCATGCGGATCGTGATGTTGGGGCTTCTGACGGGGCTGGTGGTGCTGGTGACGGGGTTGGCCAGCGCCCAGAACCTCGTCCTGCGCTTCAGAGTGCCGGGCCTCGACGGGGCGGCAAGTGCCGGCGCGGGCAGCGCGCCACCGCTCACGCCCGATACGTCAGGCGCCTTCATCACGGTTTGGGATACAACACGGCCCGGTATCGTCAACGACCGCACCGTGACCCCGCCCGTGATCAACGGTTATGGCGGAACGCACGATTTTTCCCTGGACTGCGGCGAGACGGCGGTCGAGCGCATCAAGACCGTCACCAACCTGAATCTTGGCGATGCCCGCTGCGAATTCCCCCTCGCTGGCACCTACACCCTCACCATCACCAGCGCGACGGGGCAGATGGGCGGCTGGACATTCAACAATGGCGGTGACCGCCAGAAGCTGATCGAGATCCAGGGCTGGGGACCGTTCCGCTTCGGATTGCGAGCCGAGATGGACGGCGAGTTCGAAGGCGCCAGCAATCTCGCCCATGTCACCGCCAGCGACGTGCCGACCCTCCAGGGCCCTTATCTGAGCTTGGCCTTCTTTGGGAATGGCTCTCTCACCGGGATCCAGAACATCAACGACTGGGATACCAGTGGCGTGACCAACATGCGGATGATGTTTACCAATGCCGCCCTGTTCAACGGCGATCTCTCCGGCTGGAACACCGGCAGCGTCAGCAACATGAGCGCGATGTTCATGGGTGCGGCGGCACTTGAGGCCGACATCTCCGGCTGGGATACTGGCGAGGTGACCGACATGGCCACGATGTTCGCGAGCGCAGCCCGGTTCAATGCCGACATATCGGGTTGGGACACGCGCAAGGTGCTCAACATGGGCATGATGTTCTACGGAGCCGCCGACTTCGACCGCGACCTCACACTTTGGGAGACCGGTGAGGTGAACAACATGAGCGCGATGTTTCGTGACGCCGCTGCCTTCAACGGTGCCATCGAGGGCTGGGATACCAGCGGCGTGAACAACATGAGCCGCATGTTTCAGGATGCCGCCAACTTTGACCGCGACCTTTCCTGCTGGGATGTGCGGCACAACCCCACTCATGACGAGTTCGACACCGGCGCTGATATGTGGGACGCGGACCACAAGCCCCAGTTTGGCATCAATGTCAGTACCGACCCCGCCTGCGCGCCCTGACCCGGACGCCCCTCATCCCACATCGTCGATATAGCGACGGCGGAGATGGCGGAGCAGGGCATCGGCACTGAGGGGCTGGCCGGTGGCTTCCTGGACGATCTGCTCGGTCGAGAGGCTGGAGCCCTTCGACCAGACATGCATCGCCACCCAATTGCGCAGGAAGGTGAAATCCCCGCGCGCCAGCTGCTCGGGCAATGAGGGCTCCGTCGCCAGCACGGTCTCGTAAAGCTGGGCGGCGATCAGCGCCCCCATCGTGTAGCAGGGGAAATAGCCGATCGCGCCATCGAACCAGTGGATGTCCTGCAGACAGCCCTCGCGGTCGGTGGCCGGGCGGATGTGCAGCAGCTCCTCCATCCCGTCATTCCAGGCGCCGGGAAGGTCGCCGGGGTCCAGATCCCCGCTCAGCAGCGCGCGCTCCAGCCTTGTGCGCAGCACAATGTGGATCGGATAGGTCACCTCATCGGCATCGACGCGGATGAAGCTGCGTTCGACCCGGATCGCAAGGCGATAGAGGTTGTCGGCCTCCCAGCTCGGCCCCTGACCGCCGAAGACCTCGCGCGCCGCGCCCGCCAGCCAGCTGATGAAGGCACGGCTGCGCCCGGCCTGCATTTCTATGATCAGCGACTGGCTCTCATGCAGGCTCATGCCGCGCGGCTGGCCGACCGGCTGGCGCTGCCATGCCTTGGGCAGCCCGGCCTCGTAGAGCGCATGGCCGGTCTCATGAACGATGCCCATGAGCGATTCGGTGAAGTTGTTCTGATCGTAGCGCGTTGTCAGCCGCACATCCTCGCTCACCCCGCCGCAAAACGGGTGGGTGGCAACGTCGAGGCGCCCCTGGGCAAAATTGAACCCCAGCGTGCCCATGACCTTGCGGCCCAGCGCTTCCTGCGCCTCCTGCGGGAACGGCCCGCGTGGCGGGACCGGGCGGCGGCGCGTCGCCTGGGCGGCCAGCACCTCGTCGACCATGGCGGGCAGGGCGGCTTCCAGCGGTCCGAACAGCCGGTCGATCGTCGTCTGACGCAGATCGGGGTCGAAGTAGTCGAGCAGCGCGTCATAGGGCTCAAGCCCCAGCGCTTCCGCCTTCGCCTGGGCCTCTTCGCGCGTCAGCTTCACCACCTCGCGCAGGCCGGGCAGCACGGAGCCGAAATCATCCTTCTCGCGTGCCGTGCGCCATTTCTGCTCGCACAGGGTGGCGGCCCTGACCTTGGCCGTGACCAGGTCCTGGGGCACAGCCGCGCCATGGGCATATTGCCGGCGCATCTCGCGCAGATTGGCGCGTTCCCATGGTTCAAGCCGGGCCTGATCGCCATCGGCCTCGTCCAGCGCCGCGCCAATCTCCGGCGCGGTCAGCATCTCGTGCATCAGCCCTTCCAGGGTCGCCTGCTGCTGGGCGCGGACCTCGGCACCGCCGGGCGGCATGTTCACCTGCCGGTCCCAGTCGAGCAGTTCCAGCGCCCCCTTGAGGTCCGCCAGCCGCGCGAAGCGGGATTCAAGAACCTGATAGTGTCGTGTCGTCCCGGTCATCGCGTATGTCTGCCCCTTCCTCCCGATGCGTGCTGCGCACGACAAAGATGATGGCCAAAAGCGCCGCAAGAGTGAACCAGAAGGTGGCGTACATCGCATGATCGTTGCGGAAGGTGACCCGCGTGCGCCCCGCGATCGGCGGCGCTGAAGACGTGGTCTCGCCGGCGCGCGCCGCCAGATCGACATGAACAGGCAAGGCGGACGGGTCGAGCAGGGTGGGCTCGATGGTGTAGAAGACATCGCCGTCCGGCGGGTTGGCCGGCAGCATGAAATTGCCGGGTTGCGGCGCCCGCGCGACGCCGCGCAACGTCACCACGCCCTCCGGTGGCGGATAGTCCTCGGCGCGCGTCTCCGCCGGGATCCAGCCGCGATCAATGGCAACAGGAGCGCCATCGGCCCGGCGCAGCAAGGTGACAAGATGCACGCCCGCCCGCCCGTCATGGGTGCGGTTCACCAGAAGACGCGTCGTGGCCGGGTCGAATTGGCCCGTCACCTCGACAGGGCGGTAGTCCCAGTCGGCGGGGTCGTCGAGAGCGGCCGGCAGTGTCATCGGGGGCTGCTTCAGCCCGTCCTCCACACGCTCGATCAGCGCCGTTTTCCATGCAAGCCGCTGGACCTGCCAGACCCCCAGCCCGACGAGCAGGGCGACCCCCATCACGGTGAACAGCGAGGGCCCCCAGCCGGGACGGAAGGCGCGCGGTCGGCCGGCAACGGAAAGCCTCATCGCTCGTGCCCCTCCTCCTCGTCCTCGATGGCACCGGTGCGGGTCACATAGGTCAGGCCGAGTGTGAGCGCGCGCGCCGGGCGGAGCAGGGCAACCGTCGCCCCCAGTGTCAGCGCACTCCACAGCGTGAAATGCAGCCAGAGCGGCGGGCGCAACCAGGCCTCGACCACCAGCGCGGCGATCGTGATCACGGTTCCCAGAATGAAGATCAGGAATACCGCCGGGCCGTCGCCGGCGTCATGGTCGGCGAGGTTGAGCCCGCAGACCGGGCAGCGTTCATGGAGCGTCATCCAGCTGGCGAAGATCGCCCCCTCGCCGCAGCGCGGGCACCGGCCGGTCCAGCCCGTGCGCAGGGCGGCCAGCCAGTCGATGTCCTGCGTGCCGGGGTCGAAGCTTGGCACCGGGCCGGGGCCTCAGCCCATCACCGGCATGGTGAAGCTGGCATTCTCGCGCACCCCGGTCGGCCAGCGCGCGGTCATCGTCTTCACCTTCGTGTAGAACCGCACCGATTCCTGCCCGTACATGTTGTGATCGCCGAAGCTCGAATCCTTCCAGCCGCCGAAGCTGTGGAAGGCCATCGGCACCGGGATCGGCACGTTGATCCCGACCATGCCGACCTGCACCCGCCGGGCGAATTCGCGCGCCGCATCGCCATCGCGGGTGAAGATCGCCGTGCCGTTCCCGAAGGGATGCAGGCTCGCCATCTCCATCGCCGTTTCGAAATCGGTCGCGCGCGCGACACTCAGCACCGGCCCGAAGATCTCGTCACGATAGATGTCCATGCCCGTACCCACCCGGTCGAACAGCGTGCCGCCCAGATAGAACCCCTTCTCATAGCCCTGCGGGGCGGTGTAGCCGCGCCCGTCGACCACCAGCTCGGCGCCCTCGGCGATCCCCTTGTCGATATATCCCTTCACCCGGTTCAGATGGTCGCGGGTGACGAGCGGGCCGAAATCGGCCTGCGGATCATGCCCGTGGCTGACCTTGAGTTCCTCGACCTTCGGCCTGAGCTTCTGCACCAGCGCATCGCCGACCTTGTCGGTCACCGGCACGGCGACGGAGATCGCCATGCAACGCTCGCCGGCCGAACCATAGCCGGCCCCGGTCAGCGCATCGGCCGCCTGATCGAGATCGGCATCGGGCATGATGATCATGTGGTTCTTGGCGCCGCCGAAGGCCTGCACCCTTTTGCCGGCAGCGGTGCCGGTGGTGTAGACATAGCGCGCGATGGGGGTCGAGCCGACAAAGCTGATCGCCTGCACGACCGGGCTGTTGAGCAGGGTGTCGACCGCCTCCTTGTCGCCATTGACGACATTGAACACGCCATCGGGCAGGCCGGCCTCCCGGAACAGATGGGCCAGCATGTTCGGGCAGCTCGGATCGCGTTCGGAGGGCTTGAGGACGACCGTGTTGCCGCAGGCAATCGCCATCGGCGCCATCCACAAGGGGATCATGACCGGGAAGTTGAACGGGGTGATGCAGCCCACCACGCCCAGCGGCTGACGCAGCGACCAGCTGTCGATGCCGCCGCCGACCTGATCGGTATATTCGCCCTTCAGCAGATGCGGGATATTGCAGGCGAACTCCACCACTTCGAGACCGCGCTGCACCTCGCCCTTCGCATCGGCGAAGGTCTTGCCATGTTCGTCGGTGAGCTGGCGGGCCAGCTTGTCGCTGTCGCGCTCGATCAGCTCCTTGAGCCTGAACATGACACGCGCACGGCGCAGCGGCGGGGTGTTGGACCATTCCGGAAAGGCAGCGGCAGCGATCGCGATCGCGCGTTCGACCTCGGCCGCCGGGGCAAGCGCGACCTCGGCCTGCTGCTCGCCCGTCGCCGGGTTCCAGATGGGGGCCAGGCGCTCGCCATCGCCCTCGAAATCCTCGCCATTGATGAAATGCGGCACGGTGCGCATGGGTGTGAGCCCTCCCTCAGGCCTGTCGGGTCATGAAACCCGTTCAACAAGTTATGGCTGGCAGATAGGGCGCAGATGGGCACGGGTCAGCCCGCCCCGCCGCCCGATCAGACATGCGGGCGCTAGGTGCCGGTGAAGTTCGGCTTGCGCTTCTCGAAGAAGGCGGTCGCGCCCTCGCGGAAATCGGCGGTCGCGGCGACGCCCTGAAACAGCCGTGCTTCCTCGTCCAGCTGGGTGCGGAAATCGACGCGATGGCTCTGGTTGAGCAGCTGCTTGATGACGCCATAGCTCTTCGTCGGGCCGGATGCCAGGCGCCGCGCCAGCGCCATCGCCTCGCCCGCCACCTGATCTTCGGGCACCACCCGGTTGATGAGGCCGAGCTCGAGCGCGTCGATGGCCATGAACCTCTCGCCCAGCATGATCAGCTCGGTAGCGCGCGCAAGACCCAGCTTGCGCGGCAGGAACCAGGTCATCCCGCCATCGGGCGTGCCGCCGATATTGGTGTAGGCGGTGGTGAATTTCGTCTGGTCGCCAGCCACGACCATGTCGCAGGCCGCGATCAGGCTGACCGCCACCCCGGCTGCGGTTCCGTGAACGCCGGCGATCACCGGTTTCTGCACATTGCGCAGCAGCTCCATGAAATCGTGGATCGGCTTGATCAGCCGGGCGATGCCCTCGCCCGCGCGATCCAGATTGCCGGCGAAATCGGCGATGTCGCCCCCGGCCATGAAGCCCTTGCCGGTACCCTGGAACAGGATGGCGCGCACGCCCTCATCGGCGGCGGCCTCGCCGAGCGCGGCCAGCACCGCCTCGGCCATCGCCACGTTCATGGCGTTCAGGACGCTCGGGCGATTGAAGGTGAGCACCATCACCCCGTCCTCGCGTGCGACCTTCAGAACCTCTTCGGTGGCCATGCTCCCTCTCCGTCTTATCTCTGGCATGTCGTTCAGGTTCTGGCTCAGGTAGCGGTTTTTTACACCCATGGAAACAGACGATCTGCCCTTTCGCGATGTCTGCGCCTTCGAGGAGGTGCCCGATGGTGCCTACATCACCCGCGAGGTCGATGGTGCTGCTGTGCTGATCGCGCGCGAGGGCGAAACCGCCCATGTGGTGGAAAACCTGTGCAGCCACGCCAGGGCAAAATTCGATGGCGGCGTGTTCCGGCGCGGCGAGATCACCTGCCCGCTGCACGGGGCGCGTTTTTGTGTGCGCACCGGCGAGCATCGTGGCCCGCCCGCCTTCAAGCCCATCGCCGCCTTCCCCACCCGGGTGGTGGAGGGACGGGTGCAGGCCAAAATACCCGAGGGGGCCGGGCAGAACCGGCCGGCCCCGGGGTTCAGTCCGTTCTGAACGGCTGCGCGCATCGGCACACAAGAACA
The DNA here is from genome assembly GCA_964584645.1 of uncultured Rhodospirillales bacterium. Lineage (GTDB taxonomy): Bacteria > Pseudomonadota > Alphaproteobacteria > CAZPBH01 > CAZPBH01 > CAZPBH01. Next base: position 12,301 of record CAZPBH010000036.1, read on the forward strand.
TAACAAACAAGAACAACGATGATCATCAGGGAGGAACAGGACCATGGGCAGCAAGCTGGACGGCCGCACGGCCATCGTGACCGGCGGGGCGCGCGGCATCGGCGCGGCCTGTGCCGCATGGCTCGTGCGCGAGGGCGCCCGGGTCGCGATCCTCGATCGGCTGGAAGCGGAAGGTGAGGCGACGGCCGCCCGAATCGGGGCCGGCTT
>CAZPBH010000037.1:0-12318 GCA_964584645.1 uncultured Rhodospirillales bacterium
ATGCCGCGCTCGCGCTCCAGATCGTTCTTGTCGAGCGCGCGCTCGTCCATCTTCTGGTGGGCGGCGACGGCCCCCGACTGGCGCAGCATGGAATCGACAAGCGTGGTCTTGCCATGATCGACATGGGCGATGATGGCGATGTTGCGCAGCATGGGGTCGTATCGCTTTCAGGAAGAAGGGTGCGCTGCGGAAAATAGCGCGCCCTGGCCGCGCGTGCACCCGTCCTTTTTGCGGTGCAGCGCCGCGCCGCAAGCGCGCAGGCCGCTTGATCGGCTGGCCCGATCCTCTATGGTCCGTGGCGACCCTGTCCTGACGGAGGCCCGCGCCCCATGAAAGCCGACCCGAAGATCATCCAGTATCTCAACAAGGCGCTCTATAACGAGCTGACCGCCATCAACCAGTATTTCCTGCACAGCCGCATGCTGAACGACTGGGGCATGACGAAGCTTGGCGCCTATGAGTATGAGGAATCCCTCGACGAGATGCGCCATGCCGACTGGCTGATCGAGCGTATCCTGTTTCTGGAGGGCCTGCCCAACCTGCAGGATCTGGGCAAGCTCCGGATCGGCGAGAATGTGCACGAGATCCTGAAATGCGATCTGGCGCTGGAGCATGACGCGATCCCGCTGCTGCGCGAGGCGATGGGCTATGCCGAGAGCGTCCGCGACTATGTCAGCCGCGACCTGTTCGGGCGCATCCTCACCAATGAGGAAGAGCATGTCGACTGGCTGGAGACGCAGCTCGGGCTGATCGAGAAGATGGGCGAACAGAACTACATCCAGCTCCAGACCCCGGCCCCCGGCGACAAGGGCTGAATCCTGAGCCGGGGATCTCTCGGGCCGGCCCTTGCTGCAAATGATTTGCAATCACGATTTGGATGCGGTAACGTTATGGTGATATCTGGCGGGTAAGACTGCATCTTATGTGCAGCGGTCCCGCCGCCCACCATCAGCCAGCCGAGGGTCCATGTTCGTCTGCCTGTGCAATGCCTTTACCGACAAGGACGTCACCCGCGCGGTGCGGGAAGGGCGGGCGTGCAAGGTCGACGATGTCTATCGCGCTCTGGGATGCGAGCCCAATTGCGGCCGCTGCAAGCCGACCATCGCGCAGTTTCTGGTGGCCGAGCCCGACGCCCTCAAGGTCGCTGCCGAATAGCGGTGCTCACTCGGCCTCCCCGGCCTCCTTCCGGAACAGCGTGATCTCGTAGGCATCGCCATTGGCGTAGTTGAAGCCCTCGAAACGCGTGATCTCGCGCAGGCGCAGGCCCGCCTCGGCCCGCGCCGCCTCAAAGGCTTCGATCTCCTTCTGGCTGACGGCCGCAACCTCGACCTCCCCGGCCTCGAGCAGCCGGACGGCCTCGCCGCCCTCGACGATCCGCGTCCCGGTGCCCAGCATCAGCGCTGTGCTGACCTCCCGGAACCCGGCGATGGCGATCGGCTTGTCCGTCGCGGGGGCCTCGCGGGCGATCGCCCGGGCGATCCAGGGGCGCTCGACCGTCGGCAGCAGCCCGCCGAACACGCTGGAATAGACGCAGGCCGCGGCGACGAGCGCCGCCGCCATGGCCGCCGCTCGCTGGCCATGACGGAGGCTGACCGCCACCGCCACCAGCCCGCCCAGCGTCGCGAGCGCAGCCAGCGTGCCCCAGAACATCAGCCGGCCATCGACGACCGGACCGAAGGCCGCAAACACCGCCATCAGGGTGAAGGTGACGAAGACCGCCAGAATGCCCACGATCCAGCGCCACCAGCCTGCCCCGGGCAGCGGGCCGGGCTGCATCCATGCGGCCGCCGTCAGGATCGCAATCGCCGGATAGGTGGGCAGTACATAGTGCATCAGCTTGGTTGCGATCAGCTCGAAGGCGATCCAGGTCGGCAGGATCCAGGCGAGGGCGAAGACAACCGGTTGCGCCCCCCGGTTCTGCCAGACCCAGGGGATCGCAAGGCCCGCGAAGAAGGCCATCGGCCAGAACGCCAGCCAGAAGAAACCCAGATGATAGCCGGGCGGGGCGCCATGGCCCTCCTGCCCCTTCGGCACCTTGGCCAGCATGTCGTTGATCAGGCTTTCCTGCAGGAAGGCGCCGTCGGTGATGATCATGATCGGGACCAGCCAGGCCGCCGCGATGGCGAGCGCCAGCGGCGCACCCCAGAGCGGTTGCAGATGGCCGAGCCAGCGCACCTCGCGGCGCAGGGCGATCAGGGCCAGCGCGGTCAGGCCACAGACCATCGCCGTCAGCGGGCCCTTGATCAGGATCCCCGCCCCCTGGGCCAGCCAGAACGCCAGCGCCCGCCAGCCGTTCAGCGGCCCGCGCGCAAAGGCATGCCAGAGCCCCCATTGGCCGATCAGCACGGTGACCAGAAGCATCGCATCGGTCTTGGCCAGCCGCGCCTCGACATTGAGCAACACGGAACCCGCCATCATCGCAGCCGCGAGAAAGGCCGCCCCCTCGACGCGCTCCGGCGGCAGCAGGCCAGGCAGCATGGCCCGCGCGATCACCCAGGTCATCAGCACCGCCGCCAGCGCCCCGATCAGTGAAGGCAGGCGGTAGGGCCAGATCGGGTTGTCGGCCTTCTCGCCCAGCAGGGCCGCACTGGCCGCCTGCATCCAGTAGATGCCGATAGGCTTCTTGTGCCGGGCCTCATCCAGCAGCCGGATATCGACCAGATCGCCCGTCTCGACCATCTGCCGGCTGGCCTGAGCGAACCGGGCCTCGTCACGGTCGACCGGCGGCAGGGTCGTCTGCCCCGGCCAGAACATCACCAGCCCCAGCAGGATCAGCAGGACAGGCGCGAAGGGGGCGGCGGTGAGCCGGGCAAGATTCATGGGGCTGCCTCGGTGATGGCGGCGGCAGCCGGGCGCTTCGCCGCCTCGCGCCGGATGATGATGATGCGGGCCGCGATGATGAAGCCTGTGCCGAGCAGGGTCATGGCCCCGGGGACATCACCGAACACCAGATAGCCCAGGATCGTGACCCAGAGCAGGCCGGTATATTCCAGGGGCGCGATCACGCTGGCTTCCTCCCGCCGTGCCGCCTCGGCGAAGGTGATATGCGCCAGACCGCCCAGCAGACCGGTCAGCGCGAGCAGGCCGAAATCGGCCCAGCCGAGCGGCTTCCAGACAAAAGGTGCGGCCACCCAGCTGAGCACCAGCATGACGAGCAGGGCATAGAGGGCGGTGGTGTCGGAGCGATCCTCGGCGCCCACCACACGGGAGAGGATCGCCCCCACGGCATAGCCGCAGGTCCCGATCAGGCAGATCAGGGCAGCCCAGTGGAACAGATCCCCGCCCGGGCGCAGGATGATCAACATGCCGACGAAACCGAGCCCGATGGCCGAGGCGCGGCGCCAGCCGATACGTTCCTTCAGAAAGGCCATGGCAAGCAGGGTGGTGATGATCGGGGCCACGAAGCTGACGGCATAGGCATCTGCCAGCGCCATCTCACGAAACGCCACGAAGATCAAGCTGACACCGCCGAAGATCGTCAACCCGCGCAGGATCTGAAGGCCCGGCCGCCGGGTCCTGAACAGGTGCCTCTGCCCGTTGGCCAGCGCCAGAGCGACGACCAGCAGCAGCGCGAAGGGCGCGCGCACGGCCATGATCTGCATCACCGCATAGCCTTCGGTCAGATATTTGATGATCGTGTCCATGACCGCGAACAGGAGCACGCTCAGCGCCATCAGGACCCTGCCGGAGAGGGGCGGCATCGCCGTCAGGAACTTCATGGGTCGGCGCGCATCCTTGCGGTCTGTTCCGCGGCGGCAGGTTCTGCCCGCGCTGCCGCAGCCAGCGCCTGGGCCCGCGCCTTGAGCGCTGCGCGCTGGGCGACATAGAGCCCGCTGGCGATGATCAGGGCCGCCCCCGTGAGCGTCCAGATTGTCGGCACCTCCGACCAGATCAGGAAGCCGAGCAGCATGCCCCACAGCATCTGGCTGTACTGGAAGGGCGCCAGAAGCGAGGCGCTCGCCTGCCGAAAGGCGTAGGCGACGAAGGAGACCCCGACGGCAACACAGATACCGCTGGCCGCCATCACGAGATAGCCGACCGGCTCCACCGGCTCCCAGCCGCGGGCCAGCGCCACCGGCCACCACAGCACCGCCATGAAGGCCAGCGGAAAGAAGCCGAAGACCGGAAACGGGTCGGTCGAGCGCATGAGCTTCACCACCGCCAGTGAGGCCGCATAGCAGAACGCCGAGCCGAGTGCCGCCAGCGCCCCGATCTCCAGCGACAGGCTTTCCGGCCGATAGGCGATGGCCACACCCGCGAAGCCCACCGCAAGCGCCGAGAAGCGCCGCCAGCCCACCTGCTCGCGCAGCACCAGAAACGAGATCAGCGTGACCCAGAAGGGTGCGGTGAAGGCAAGGACATAGAACTCGGCCAGAGGCAGGTTGGCCAGCGCCACCAGTGCCAGTGTCCCGTTGAATGCGCCGAACACCCCGCGCACCAGATGAAGCTTCAGATTGGGGCTGTCCAGCGCCCTGAGCCCGACCGTGCAGCTGGCCAGCAGCGCCATCAGCAGCGCGCCCGCCGTGCCCGCTATGGCGAGGATCTGGGCGTTGTCATAGCGTTCCGCCGCCCATTTGCCGGTGGCGTCGGCCCCGGCGATGATCATGTACCCAAGGGTCGCCAGCGCAATGCCCGCGAGAGGGTGGGGGCTGGAGCTGCCGGAGGCAGGTGACGCCGAACCGGAAGGGGTCGATTCCGGTGTCGTCACGAAGTCAGTCGTGCGGCGATCAACGGCCCTGACGCCGGCGCCGCCTCACCCAGCCTGAAGGCGGCGATCACCCGACGCTCCGCCTCCGCCGCCCGGCCCTCGTCATTGGCATGGATCACGGCCAGGGGGGCTGCACCCGGGCCGACCTGTTCGCCGGGTGCGGCAATCCCGGTCAGACCTACCGCAGGGTCGATGGCGTCCTGCGCGCGGGTGCGGCCACCGCCGAGCGCCACCACCGCCATGCCGACCGCACGGGTATCCACCTCGGTCACGATACCGGCTTCGGGCGCATGGACCTCGCGCCGGATCGACGCTGCAGGCAGATGCTTGTCAGCCTGAGCACAGAAATCGGCCGGTCCCCCGAGAGCGGTCACCATGGCGTCGAACTTCTCTGCCGCATGACCGCTGGCGAGGGCGTCCTCGACCTTCCTGCGGGCCTCTTCCTCGCTGCCCGCCAGCTTGCCGAGACGCAGCATCTCGGCCGTCAGGGCGATGGTGACCTCGCGGAACCTCGGCTCCACCGGCCGGCCGCACAGCAGATCGAGCGATTCGTGCACCTCGACCGCATTGCCGGCCGAGCGGCCCAGCACCTGGTTCATGTCGGTCAGCAGGCTGATCACCGGCGTGCCGGCCTGGCCGGCGACCTGTGTCAGGCTTTCCGCCAGCGCCCTTGCCTTGTCGAGCGTGCCCATGAAGGCGCCCGAGCCGAATTTCACGTCCATCACCAGGCCTTCCAGACCGGCGGCGAGTTTTTTGGAAAGGATCGAGGCGGTGATCAGGCTCAGGCTCTCGACCGTCGCGGTCACGTCGCGGATCGCATAAAGGCGCCGATCGGCCGGGGCGATGGCATCGGTCTGGCCGACGATGGCGCAGCCCACCTCCTTCACCACACGCCGGAAGGTAGCGTTATCGGGCTTGGCCTGATAGCCGGGGATGGATTCCAGCTTGTCGAGCGTGCCGCCGGAATGGCCCAGCCCGCGGCCCGAGATCATCGGGTTGTAGCCACCGCAGGCGGCAAAGACGGGGGCAAGGATCAGGCTGGTGCGGTCGCCGACCCCGCCTGTCGAATGCTTGTCGATCACCGGGCCGTCGAGGCCCAGATCGTCCCAGCGCAGCACATCACCGGAATCGCGCATCGCCAGCGTCAGCGCCGCGCGCTCCTCGATATCCATCTCGTTGAAGTAGACGGCCATCAGGAAGGCGCCGGCCTGCCCCTCGGTCACCCGGCCGTCGAGCAGCCCGGCGATGAAGTCGCCGATCGCCTCGGCCGTCAGCCGGCCCTTGTCGCGCTTGGTGCGAATGACTTCCTGCGGCAGCATCTGCTCTCCCCCCCTTGATGCGACACGCGCGCCGGCCTAGCCCCCCGTGGTGCCCTCCGGCCTTCCATCAACGGGCTGCGAGGCCGGCGGGGTTGCGCCCTCGGCGCCACCCATGCGGTCCTTCCATTCATCCATGCGGCTGCCGGGTGCCATCGGCACGCCGGCGCGATAGGCCGCACGCCCCAGAAGATGCGACCCGACGGGAATCGTCAACAGGATGAAGGCGATGACAGCCAGTGCCCGCATCGTTACCGCATCGCGGTCGAAATAGACCGCGACCGCCAGCAGGATCATGCCGACCCCGAGCGTCGCCGCCTTGGTAGAGGCATGCATGCGCAGGTAAACGTCACCCAGACGCAGGATGCCGAGTGCCGCCACGAAGGCAAAGAAACCGCCGCCGATCAGCAGACAGCCGGCGATGATCAGGCCGAGATCGGTGATCAGGGCTTCCATGGTCTATTCGCCCCGATCCGTGTCGCAATCGCCATCGATGTTCGAGGCGCGCTCGGTATAGCGGGCAAAACCCACCGTGGCGAGAAAGCCGACCAGGGCCACGGCGATGCAGACATCCATGAAGACGAAATCATCGGAGGTGATCGCGTAGACGCCCGAAAAGCCGAGCGCCAGGGTGGTGATGAGGTCGAGCCCGACCGCCCGGTCCGGCAGGCTGGGGCCGCGCACGATCCGCAGGAACGCCAGCACCAGCGATGCCGACAGCAGGGCGAAGGCGATCAGCGTGGCGGCTTCGAAGAAGCTTTCGGGCGTCAGCGTGGGCATGGGGTGTTCACTGTCCCGTTTCGATCAGCTTGCGCTCGAAGGTGTCCTTGAGAGTCTGTTTCAGCTCTTCGGGATCCTCGGTGAACATCGCATGGACATAGAGCGTGCGGCGATCGTCATCGACATCGAGCGAGAGCGTGCCGGGCGTCAGGGTGACGAGATTGGCAAAGGCCGTGATCTGGGCATCATGCTTGGCGTCCAGCGGCACGGCGATGATGCCGGGCGACATGCGTGGCCGGGGTGCCAGCACCGCCGCCGCGACCGTCAGGCTGGAGAGCACGAGTTCCTTCAGGAAGGTCCCCATGATGCCGAAGCCGAGGCCGAAGCGGCGGAAATAGCCCTGATCCTCATAGAGCGGCTTTGCGACCCAGAGCGCGGCGAAACCGACAACAAAACCGAAAAGCAGGTTCAGCCACCAGAAGCTGCCCGTCACCGCAGCCCAGCCGACAGCCAGCAGCAGGTTGACCGAGAACAGGTTGAAGCGCCGGTTCATGGGGTTTCCTCCGCGATCGCTGCCGGCAGGGCCTCTCCCCCGATCGCCAGATCGGTCGCCGTCGGGCCCAGCACCGCCTCGATATAGGGCGCGGGGTCGAACATTTCCGCCGCCGCAAGCTCCATCAGGGCGGCCATGCCGGTCGGCCAGACGCCGATCAGGACGATCAGCACAGTGAGCAGCGAAACCGCGAACAGCACCGGGCCGTGGCTCGCCTGCCAGGCCGCGCGACCGGCCGGATCCGGCTCGGCCTCGGACCAGAAGGCGGAGGCCCAGAGCCGGCTGGCCGGCAGGATGGCCAGCACGCTGCCGATCACGACCACCGCGACAAGGAAGGTGCGCTCCGCCTGCAGCAGACCGTCGAGCAGCGTCAGCTTCGCCCAGAAGCCCGAGAGCGGCGGGAAACCGATCAGCGCGAAGAAACCGATCAGGAACAGCAGCGCCAGCCCGCGATGATGCCTGTAGATCCCCCCCATCGCCCGGATGTCCCAGCTGCCGCTGGCCTGCGCCGCAGCCCCGGCCGCCATGAACAGGGCCGGCTTCAGGATGATGTTGTGGAGCGCATAGAACAGCGCGCCGGCGATGGCGACCGGGTGGAAGGTCCCGAGCCCGACCAGCATGAAGCCGATGGAGGCCACCACATTATAGGCCAGCACCCGGCGGATGTCGGTATGCGCCAGCGCCCCGATGACCCCCACGATCAGCGTGATGGCGCCGAACACCATCAGCAGGTTGTGGGTGACAGCCGGGTCGCCGTCGAAGATCAGCGTGAACACCCGCATGAGCACATAGACCCCGACCTTGGTCATCAGCGCAGCGAAGATCGCCATCACGGCGGTGGGCGGGGTGTGGTAGGAGGCCGGCAGCCAGAAGAAAAGCGGGAACATCCCGGCCTTCATCGCCATCGAGATCAGGAACAGGACCGCAATCGCCGTCATCAGCCCCTGATTGGCAACTTCGGGCACACGCAAGGCGAGGTCGGCCATGTTGAGCGTGCCGGTGGCACCGTAGATCATCCCCACCGCCATCAGCATCAGCGTGGTGGCGATCAGGTTGAGCGTGACGTATTTCACCGCGCCATCGAGCTGCGCCTTCTCGCCCCCCAGCACCAGCAGCGCGAAGGCCGAGATCACGATGATCTCGAACCAGACATAGAGGTTGAACAGATCCCCGGTCAGAAACGCGCCCGCCAGCCCGCCGAGCAGGATCGCCAGCACGGCGTGGAAGCAGTATTTCGTGCGCCCCTCATCAATGGTCGCCACCGCATGGATCGTCACCGCCAGACCGGCGAGCGAGGCCGCCAGCAGGAACGCGCCCGAGAGCAGATCGGCCACCAGCGTGATGCCGAAGGGAGCCGGCCAGCTGCCCATCTGCACGGCCATCGGCCCGTGCTGGATCAGGGCAGCGAGCAGCAAGCCGGAGGCCGCGACCATAAGCACCGCCCCCACCAGCACGATCCGTTTCTGCCAGAGGAAGCTGCGATAGGCGACACCCGCCAGCAGGCCGGCCGTCAGCGGCGCCAGAATGGGCGCGATCAGCAGCAGGGCTTCGTGCAGAGGGCTCATCGGCGCGCGCCGCTCTCTGCCGGGACTGGCGTCACACCTTCGGACGGGCCGTCAAGCTCATGGGTCGGCTCGGCCACCCGCATGGAATCGCTGTCCAGCGTGCCAAGCTCGCGATAGGCGCGATAGGTCAGCACCAGCGCGAAGGCAAACAGCCCGAAGCTGATGACGATGGCGGTCAGGATCAGCGCCTGCGGCAGCGGGTTGCCGATGACCTCGACCGGGAACTTGGCATCTCCCGGGATGATCGGCGGGCCCTCACGCGTGAGCCTGCCGCTGGCGAAGATCACCAGATTGGCCGCGTTCGATAGCAGGAACAGCCCGTACATGAAGCGCAGCAGGTTGCGGCTCAGCATCAGATAGACCGCGGCCGCGACAAAAAAGCCGACTAGGAAGGCGAGCACCGTTTCCATGGGCCTCAGTCGTCCTCTTCCAGCCCGAGCACGATGGTGCAGATGCCACCGATGACGACGAGATAGACGCCGATGTCGAACAGCAGCGGGGTCGAGATCGGCAGATAGAAGCCGTCATCGCCGATCTCCGGCTTCCACCAGAGCCCGGTCAGGAAGGGCTGCCCGGCCACCAGCGCCAGCAGCCCGGCAACCACGGCAGCGATCAGCCCGCCGAACACGAGCAGCAGCGGATCGACCCGCAGCGCCTTGCGCATCGCCCCCGGCCCGTCGGCAATGGCGTAGAGCGTCAGCGCGATCGCCGCCGCCAGCCCGCCGATGAAGCCACCGCCCGGCTCGTTGTGGCCGCGCAGCATCAGGAACAGCGAGGCGAGCAGCAACAGGCTGACCAGAAGCCGGATGGCGGTCGAGAGGATCACCGACTTCATGCCGCCCCTCCCTCCTCATCGCGGGAACGCCCGGGCCGGAGCTTGATCAGGCCGAAGATCGCCAGCGCCGCCACGCCGACCACCACGATCTCGCCCAGCGTGTCGAGCGCCCGGAAATCGACGATGATGACGTTGACGATGTTGCGCCCGAAGGCCTCGGGATAGCTGACGGCGGCAAAATAATCGGCAATGAACGGATCGAAGGGCAGCGCCACCACCCCCAGCAGCATCAGGGTGACCGCGGAACCGGCCGAAACCGCCACCAGCGCATCACGCAGCCGGCCGATCGCCCCCGGCGGATGGGCCGAGGCAAGGAAGCTCGGCAGGCGCAGGATGACCACCGTGATGATGATGACCGAGAGCGTCTCGACCAGCAGCTGGGTGATCGCAAGGTCGGGGGCGGAAAACAGCAGATAGAGAATACCGATGGAGGCCCCGATGATCCCCATCGAGGTGATCGCCACCAGCCTGGAGGTCGCCTGCAGGAGCACGATGGTGGCCGCGACGATCAGCCCGACCACGACCCATTCATAGAACCGCGGCGATTCCCAGCCGGAAGGGAAGGCCGGGGCCTGCGCACCCGCCAGCACCGTCAGCAGGACGATGCCGGTGAAGCCGAAGGTCACCATCACATAGACCCGCAGCAGGCCCGGCTGCAGCAGCGCCGTCAGCCAGGCGCTGGCGCGCTCGATGACCGCGATCTTGGCGTTGTACACCCCATCGAAGGTGACCGGCACGATCCTGCCGAGGCCGGCCATGGCCGTGCGAAAGGCCCCGAGCCCGAAATAGAGCACCAGCCCCAGCGCGATGGTCGCGATGGACAGATAAAGCGCCTGATTGACCCCGGCCCAGAGCAGGATCTTCGCCTTCGAAGGCTCGCCTGCGACCGAAAGCGCCGCCGCCCCCAGAACGCCCTTTTCCAGCCACGCGCCGGCGAAACCGAGCGCCAGACCGCCCAAGGCCAGCAGCACCGGCCCCAGCCACATGCGGATGTCGGGGTCGTGGGCCTTCTCGAAGGTCTCCCGCTTGCGGCCGAAGAAGATGTCGCGGGCCAGATGCAGCGCCGCCGTGACCATCATCGCATTCGCCAGCAAGGCGGGGATGATGACGGTCCACGGATTGGGCGTGAAGGCCTCCGTGCCCTTGTAGAGCAACTCCTTGCCGACAAAGCCGATGAACGGGATCATCCCCGCCATGGAGAGGGCAAGCAGCACCGCCGCCCCGGCGGTGACGGGCATCTGACGGGCCAGCCCGCCAAGCCGGGATTCCTCCCGCGTGCCGGTCTCATGGTCGACGATGCCGACCGTCATGAACAGCCCAGCCTTGTAGAGCGCATGGACGAGGATGAACGTCACCATGCCGGTGATCGCGTAATCCCCGCCAATACCGATGAACAGCGTCAGCGTGCCCAGCGCCATCAGCGTGGTGTAGGCCAGCACCTGCTTGTAGTCGGTCTCGCGCAGGCTCCAGATGCTGGCGAGCACGGCGGTGATCGCCCCGAAGGTCACCAGCGCCAGCGTCCACAGCTCGGTCCCGCCCAGCTCCGGGTTGAGGCGCGCCATCAGATAGATCCCGCCCTTGACCATCGTGGCCGAGTGCAGGAAGGCGCTGACGGGTGTCGGACCCTCCATCGCGTTGGGCAGCCAGCCATGGAAGGGAAATTGCGCCGACTTCGTAAAGCAGCCCGCCAGGATCAGCACCACGATGACGGGATAGAGCGCATGGCCGCGCAGGAGATCGCCGTCCAGCTCGCTGATCGTGTAGGTGCCGCCGATCTGGCCGATCAGGATGATGCCGATCAGCATCACCAACCCGCCCGCCCCGGTGACGAAAAGCGCCTGCCGGGCAGCCCAGCGCGCACGTTCGCGATGATTGTCGAAGCCGATCAGCAGGAAGCTGGTGATCGTCGTCAACTCCCAGAACACGAACAGCACGATCAGATCGTCAGCCAGCACCAGCCCGAACATCGAGAGCAGGAACGCCAGCAGATAGCCCAGAAACCAGCCGCGCTGGGGGTGGCCCTGCATGTAGCTGGTGGCATAAAGCAGGATCAGCGCCCCGATGCCGCTGATCAGACCGGCGAACAAAAGCGCCAGCCCGTCGACCCGAAAGGCGAGATCGACCCCCAGCGAGGGCACCCACGCCACGCTCCACACCAGCTCCTGCCCGGCGGTGACCGGGGCCCACCACGTCACCACCCACGCCAGCAGCGCCAGCGGCACGGCAACGCACAACAAGGCAAAGGCCCGCGCGGCGGGCCCGTGCTGGATGGGATCGAAGGAAGCGGCCATCAGGGATCGGGTTACATCAGGTGATGGCGATATGCGGACCCCCCCGCCCCGGTCAAGATCGGACCCTTCCGAAAGCGCATGGCCGAAAAGCGCATCGAATGCGCCCTTCCGAATCGAGGACGGAAGGCCATCTGACGGCGCGAGCCTTGTGCGGCCTCGACCGACCCGCCCCCATCTTGCGGTCCATTCGAGCCGCGCTCCGCGCCGCGGCGCCCCAAAACAGACGACGGATCACCGACGGAGACCCCTGATGAACGCTGCCACCCCCATAACGGTCGCTTATGGCGACGGCATCGGCCCGGAGATCATGGAGGCCTGGCTGCGCATCCT
>CAZPBH010000038.1:0-12205 GCA_964584645.1 uncultured Rhodospirillales bacterium
AGGGTCGCCATCACCTGCACCGGCATGCCTGCGGCGGTCTCGAAGGCACGCAGCACCCCGATGAAGGCTTCGCCATGCACCAGCAGGCCGTCATCCTCCATCGCGGCGCGGCGATCCGGCACCGCGGCGAGGGCCGCTGCCAGCGGATGGGGAAGCAGGCCATGATGCGGATCGGCCAGCACCCGGTCCTGCATGTCCAGCACGAACAGGGTCACCTGCGGATCGAAGAGCGGGCGCAATTCGTCGACGCCGGCCATCACATGCACCTCGGCATGGTCGAGCTCGCCGTGCAATGAGGTGATGAGGGCTGCCTGCCGCCGGTCATTGTCCTGGGCGAGCAGGATCGAGGCCACCACCGCCACGACCAGCAGCAGGGCGACCAGCGCGCCAAAGATCGACAGCCGGGGTGCTTCCCCCCGGCCGTTCGATCCCCGCCAGGACAGCGGTCTGGCGTCGAACGCACTCAGCGACATGCCCAACTTTCCCCTCAGCCGGTTCGCACCGCATGGCGCGAGGGCTGGTTACGTGCCGGGGCCACCACCCTCATGCGCGAAGGTCGCAGGGCCCACCTGCATTCACCCTAGGGCCGCACCGTTAACTTGGGGTTGATTGTGCACAGCAATTTACCCCTTTCGACGTCCGAGGGCTGCAGCGACGCAAGGCTGCGCCCTTGCCAGCGGCGTCCACGGCTGCCAAGGTGCTGCCACAACCGCGCCATGATTCGGCGCACGCACAATTCGGAACGGATCGTCATGATCGCACGGACCATGGCAAGGGGGCTGGGCCTCGGCCTGCTGCTGGCGCTGACGCCGATCGCCTCGGCGACGGCCTGCACGGATGCCACGATGAAGGCCTATCAGGTCCGCCTGCTGCAGACGGAAATCATGGTGGCCGCCCTGCATTGCGGGCGCGGCGACGTCTATAACCGCTTCGTCCAGGCGCATCGTGACGGGCTGATCGAGCATGGCGAGACCCTGCGCTCGCATTACGCCACGCTGCATGGCCGCGATGGCGCCGAAAGGCTGGGCGAGAAGGTGACAGCCCTCGCCAATGATGCCGCCCACCGGATCAGCTCTCTCGGTCTGGGGGCCTGTGCCGCCACGGAAGCCCTGCTGGAGGTCGCGGCGACCTTGCCGACGACCGGCCTCGACAGCTATGCGGCCGCCTGGGTGGTCCGTCGGGGTCATGCCCCGCTCAGCTGCGCGCCGGAGACCCTGCAGGCGCAGCGCTAGAGCGGATCGCGTTCGGACTGAACGCGTGAATCCGCTCTAACTCATGATCAAACCAGACAAGTTTGCCGATCAGATGGACCATCTGATCTGAATGCGCTCCAGGCGCCGGCGCCGGTCAATCCAGCATCACCGCCGTGCCATTGGCGATGCACAGCAGCATCTGTTTCTTGTCACTGGAAATCGCCTGATAATCGAGGTCGATCGCGATCACCGCATCGGCCCCGAGCTCGGCCGCCTGGGCTTCGAGGTCGGCCAGAGCCTGATCGCGCAGCTTCGCGAGGCTTTTCTCGTAGCCCCGCGACCGACCGCCGAAGACATCCGTCCAGCCGGCGAAGAAATCACGCAGGAAGTTGGTGCCGCCGACAGCCTCGCCGGAGACGATACCCAGATAGCGGGCCGCCCTTCGGCCCTCGATGCCTTGTCCGGTGGTCAGGATGATCATGCTGTGCCCCGCTTGTTGTGCCTTTCGATGTGGCTCGCCACCGGCGGGCTGTCGCCGGAAGGGCCGCGTCTTGATTAACATCTTGGCAGGGGTATTTCGCTATCTTGTGGCAACACGGCTGCGTGGGTAAGTTGGGAAGGGGTCGATTCGCCGCGTGCGGGGATCGGCCATAAGCTGCCCACGGGGCCAGCATCAGCGGCCGGCGTGCCGGGCACCTCTCGGGTTCACCCGCCCGGATGGGCCCAAGGGCGCCGACCATCATCTCGCTCGGTGTGAGGAGATCGCCAGGATGACACGGGTATCGCTTTTCAATTCACCGCTCCTGCTGGGTTTCGACCAGTTCGAGCGCACCCTCGACCGGGTCGCCAAGAACGGCTCGGACGGCTACCCCCCCTACAATATCGAGCAGGTCGGCGATAACGGTCTGCGCATCACGGTGGCCTGTGCCGGCTTCACCATGGACGATCTCTCCGTTCAGGTGGAGGCCAACCAGCTGGTCATTCGCGGCAAGCACGCCGAGGATGAGCGCGAGCGGGTCTATCTGCACCGCGGCATCGCCGCCCGTCAGTTCCAGCGCAGCTTCGTGCTGGCCGATGGGATCGAAGTGACCGGTGCAACGTTGGACAATGGCCTGCTGCATGTCGATCTGGCCCGGCCGCAGCCCGAGGTGACGGTGCGGCAGGTGCCTATCGGCAGCGGTCAGGGTCGCCAGGCTTCCGATGATCGGCAGATCACCGTCGAACAGGATCAGACGGCCGGGACGGGCGAGAAGCGCTCCGCGCGCGGACGCTGAACATGGGCGCAACGCCGACAGGATATGCAGGCAGGGGAAAGAAGAACATGGATACGCACAGCTATATCGACGAACCTTTTGGCCAGCTCAGCGCGGCGCAATGGGCAGCCGCGGGGGTTGGGCAGATCGTCTATCTGAAGCCGGTGGAAATCGACGGCGCGCAGGCGGTGGCCGTGCATGCTGCCGATGGTACGCAATTGCTGACGGCCCCTGATGCCACAACCGCGCGCGCGGCGATCCGCAGCCACGATCTGGAGGCGGCAAGCGTCCACTGACCGCAAGCCGGCAGGTTCGGCTGGCCGGGGCGGCATGAGGCAGCCGATGCTCCGGCATGCCATGGCGCGCGCCCTGTTGCAGGCACGCCGCGCCGCCCTTGCCGATGAGGTCCCGGTCGGTGCCCTTCTGATTGACGCCGAGGGCCAGGTGCTGGCCGAGGCCGGTAACCGGGTCGAGCGCGATCGCGATCCGACAGCCCATGCCGAAATGCTCGTCCTGCGTCAGGCAGCGGCGCTCAGAGGCGAGCCAAGGCTGCCCGATCTCACGCTCGTGGTCACGCTGGAGCCCTGTGCGATGTGTGCGGCGGCGATTGCGCAGGCGCGGCTGGCCCGGGTGGTCTTCGGGGCTTATGACCCCAAGGGCGGCGGCATCGATCATGGGCCGAGGCTGTTCACCCAGCCCACCATCCATCATCGCCCGGAGGTGATCGGCGGCTTTGCCGAGCGCGCCTGCAGCCGGCTGTTGCGACGGTTCTTCAGCGATCTGCGCACACGGCGCTGATCGCAGGAAAGGCTCAGCTCTTCAGGCCGAAACCCTGGAAGCGCTTGTTGAACTTGGCCAGACGCCCGCCCGAATCGACGATGCGCCCCGCCCCGCCCGTCCAGGCCGGATGGCTGGTCGGGTCCACGTCCAGGCGCAGGCTGTCGCCTTCCGACCCGTAGGTCGACTTCATCTGCATCTCGGTCCCGTCAACGCCGATGACGGTGATGCTGTGGTAGTCGGGATGGATGTCTTTCTTCATGGGGCATCTCGCCTTGATCGCCCCGGCGGTGCCGGAGCTGAGCTTCATGGTGTCCTGAAGCGCGATCTTCTAGGCCGGAACGGCCCGCCAGTGCAAGGCCCGTGTCCCCGCTCAGCCCGGGACCCAGACCATCGCCTCGCCGTCGATGACGATGGTGTCGCCAACCGTGCAGGTGGTCTTGCACTTCAGGCGGCGCTTTTCCTCGATCTTCTCGATCACCTCGACCGTGGCGGTGACGGTGTCGCCCGGCTTGACGGGGGCGGTGAATTTCAGGCTCTGGCTCATGTAGATCGCCCCCGGTCCCGGCAGACGGGTGCCGAGCACGGTGGAGATGAACCCGGCCGAGAGCATGCCATGGGCGATCCGGCCCTTGAACATGGTCTGGCTCGCGATCTCCTCGTTGAAATGCACCGGGTTGGTGTCGCCCGATACCGCGCCGAACAGCAGGATGTCGGCCTCGGTCACGGTCTTGGCGAAGCGGGCGGTGTCGCCGACGCTGATCTGCTCGTAAGGAACCGCGCCTTCCAGTGCGGGCGTGTCGGCCATGATGTTCTCCCCTTCTCCGATGAACCCCGCGACGGGGCCGTCGCCCCTTGATGCCCGAAGCCGATGCCGGGATCAACCGGTGGCATGGATCGGGCGAAGATGGCCGGGGCCAAAATTGTTGGGCCCGGAATTCCTTTGAACGGCACCGCGCAGCACTGTAGATTAGCGGTTCATGACCGATGCTCACCTCTCCCGCCGCAATCTGGCGCTGGCCATCACCGGGGCGCTCACCGGCGCGCTGACGGGGCTCGGCGTTGCCCGTCCCGCGGCCGCCCTGCGCAGCGAGCCGTTCAGCGACTGGGCCGGCAGGCTGGAAGCCTCCTGCGCCGCGGAAGAAGCCTTTCATCTGGAGATGCTGCGGGCGGCCGAGGAAGAGCTGGGCGTGGAACTGACCCCGTCCCAGCGCACGCAAGCGCTGGAAGCCCTGCGCTGCCCGCGCTGCGGTTGTCGTTTGCTGGCCGATCTCGACCTTCCTGAAACCGGCCCCGACCCGGATATTTCCAGCCCGGATCTGTCCAGCCCGGCCCCCCTCAGGAAATAGGCCGCGCGCCGAAGATCCGGGTGCCGACCCGGATATGGGTGGCCCCCAGCCGCACGGCCGGTTCCCAATCCCCGCTCATGCCCATCGAAAGCCAGCTCAGGCCGTGGCGCTCGGCCAGCTTGGCCAGCAGCGCGAAATGCAGCTGGGCGGGCTCGTCCACCGGCGGGATCGCCATCAACCCCTGCAGGTCGAGGGAATCGCAGCCGCGCACCTGCGCGATCAGGGCTGGCAGCTCGGGCGGGATCACCCCGGCCTTCTGCGGTTCCTCCCCGGTATTCACCTGGATCAGGCAGGGCAGCGGCTGCGCCCGTTCCGTGGCCGCCGCGCGGGCCAGATGATCAACCAGCTTCGGCCGGTCGAGGCTGTGCACACAGTCGAAAAGCCGGGCCGCCGCGCGGGCCTTGTTGGTCTGCAGCGGGCCGATCAGGTGCAGGCGCAGATCGGGATGGGCCGCGCGCAGGGCGGGCCATTTCGCCTCGGCCTCCTGCACCTTGTTCTCGCCAAAATCGCGATGGCCGGCCGCCAGCACCGGCGCGATCCGTTCGGCCGGGACCGTCTTGCTGACCGCGATGACCGTGATCCGGGCGGGATCGCGCCCGACCGACGCGGCTTCACGGGCCATGTCGGCCTTCAGGGCCGCCAGCCGGTCGCTCGGGTGATCGGTCCGGGTATCTTGATCAGATGCGTTCATGTGGCCGGAAGATCACGCCGCGCCCCCGCCTTCGCAAGGTGGGCCGGGCCGGTGCCAAAAGGGTCTTGCGTCGGCCCGACGCTTGGGGTTTTCTGCGTCCAAGTCCCTGCGGCGGCTGCCAAAACAGGGATATGAGGAGGGAATTCGCCCGATCTGTGCGCAAGGGGTGCGCCATGAAGCGGGCGATCCGGTGCGAGGGGATGAGCATCATGGTTGCACGCACGCGCCTGCTGGCGCCCGGACTGCTTGGCGTCGGTCTGTTCATGGCCGCACCGGCCGAGGCCAACATCGATGCGACCATAGGCGGGCGCCTGCTGGTTCAGTTCGGCTATTGGGATTTCGAGCCCGCCGACAACAACCGGGATTTCCGCAACGATCTGGAAGTCTGGATCGATGTCGAGGGCCAGTCCGATACCGGGCTGCTCTACGGCTTCAATGTCGAGCTTCAGAACGAGAACGCCAACCGCGTGCTGGTCGACGAGGCCTCGCTGTTCCTGCAGGGCATCTGGGGCAAGCTGGAGCTGGGCGATCAGGACGGCGCGGTGGAAAAGCTCCAGGTCTTCGCGCCGGCGGTCGGCGAGGTGCTGGGCCTTGACGGGGACAGCCAGAACTTCCTGCGCGAGATCGGCTTCGATCCGGGGCAGGGCGGGGTGTTCCGCAGCGAGTTCGCCAGCGACCAGCAGGGCGATCTGGCGATCTTTCAGGCCTTCGAATCGGATGATTCGACCAAGCTGGTCTATCGGACCCCCCGCATCGAGGGCTTCCAGCTCGGCTTCTCCTACGCCCCCGAGGTTGATACCGAGGGCGATGAGGGCCTCGGCATCACCGAGGAAGATCCGACCCGCGGTACGGGTGCCGATCAGACATTCCAGGATTTCATCGAGCTCGCCATCAAATATGACGGGCGGTTCCAGGATATCGGCGTGGAGTTCGGAGCGGCCTACAGCTGGGCCGAACATACCGAGCCGGGGTTCGAGGATGTGAACGCCTACAATGTCGGTCTGGTGCTCAGCTATGGCGGCTGGCGCTTCGGGGGCGCGTGGGTCGACTGGGGCGAGACCAGCATGCCGGTCGGCACGGGCTGGGAAACCAAGGGCTGGAACCTGGGTGTTGCCTATGAGAACGGCCCGCTCGGCGCGGCGCTGGCCTATGCCAACAACACCTTCGCCGATGTCGATTACGACCTCTGGATCGCCTCGGCGCATTACGATCTGGCCCGCGGCCTGTTCGTGGGAGCCGAGTTCAACTGGTTCGAGCAGGATGAGGTCGCCGGCCAGGCGTCCGGGGAGGATGGCTATCTGCTGTTCACCCAGGCCGGTGTGAAGTTCTAGAGCGCCCATGGCCGCGACCCTGGTGGACGCGGCCACGGCAGGAGCTTGCAGAGGGGCTTTCTTTGGGCGCGCAAGTTGCTCTATGGTCCGGGGTTTGAACGGTCTTCCGATCTGCACCGGGCGTTTTCCGCGATGACATCTGTGCCTTTCCCGCTTCGCCTGCCGGCCTGCCTCGCCGTCTTCCTGATCCTGTCGGCCTGTGCCGGCGGGGGTGGTGGCGAGCCATCGACCTCCTTTCCCGACCCGGGCGATGCCGACCGCAGCCGCGGCGGCACGGTGACCGAGGGCGGCGGCTTCACCCTGTTCGGCGGCGGCGAGGGGTCAGCCTCTTCCGACGGCCAGACCCTGATGACCTCGGCCCCGGAACAGGCGGGGGCGGTCAACGGCTTTCTCTGGCGCGGGGCGATCGACACGCTGGCCTTCATGCCGCTGGCCTCCGCCGATCCCTTCGGCGGCATCCTGCTGACGGAATGGTATGCCGCCCCCGATGCGCCCGATGAGCGCTTCAAGGTCAATGTCTACGTGCTTTCCGATACGCTGCGCGCCGATGGCATCCGGGTCGCCGTGTTTCGCCAGCAGCGCACCGCCAGCGGCTGGGAAGATGCCCCGGTCGCCCCCGAGACGGCCCTGCAGCTGGAAAACGTCATCCTCAGCCGGGCCCGTCAGCTGCGGATTGCCGCTGCCGGCAGCCGCTAGAAGGCAAGGCCCGCCGCGGGACCCCGCTGTGGGGCTCTCCTGTCATGTCCCGCACCAGATCGCGGTCTCCGATACGCACGCGGTGCGCCCAGTATTCATGAGCTTCCCGTAATATGCAGGGCAGGTTCCATTGCAACCTTTTCTTAGCCCTGCTTTGCCCATACTCTCCGACGGTGTGGTTGTATCCATCTGTGGAGGGTGATCATGTTGTGGGTTTCCAAACCGCCGCGCACGTGGCTGCGCGGTCTTCTTGCTGTTCCGTTTTTGCTGATCGGCGCCGTCGCGGCGGACGCCAATGATGAGCTGGGTGAGCGTTTCGCACGCCTCGAAGCCGCGGGCTGCACGGCCCCTGAGGTTCGCTTCTGTCAGACCCCGGCCGATGCCTCGAGCTGCCTGCCCGTGGTCATCAGCGGCACGGCCTCCGATGCCTGCGATGCGCTGGATGCCGAAGCCATCGCTGCTACCTGCGGCTCGCCTGGCGCCGATCTCTATGACGATCCCGCCGCCTGCGGGTCGATCATCCAGATGGGTGTCGAGCCGCCGGCCGAAGTCGAGCCCATCACCCGCACGGCCGATGGCTGCCCCGCTACCCCGGCCGACATCACCTATGAGGATCGCTGGATCCTGCATCGCTGCACGAACCTGCAGCCGGTGATGTGCGATCAGCTCTGCGGGCCGCGCTACAACTGGATCGACGTGCGCAATTTCTGGCAGACCAACGGTCATCCCGGCCCGGGCTGTTTCGACGGCAGCTATGCCGACATGCGCAACGGCATGGCCTATGACGCCGATCCGATGCGGGAATATTGCCGCGAAATTCACGGCGGCGGCACCGATCCCGACGGCAACAAGCGCCACTGGTGCGTGACCCCGCCCAAGCCTTTCCTGAACAAGGCCGGCGAAACGGTCGATTTCGGCTGGACCGATCCCCAGGGTCGCTATGGCTGGGTGCAGTGCGTCGGCAAGCTCAAGCCGGGCCATCAGAGCACGGTGGACCGCAACTGGCAGGACTATCACGACGCCAGCAACCCGATGACCCTGAACTGAGGGTTATCGCCTGATCGCGCCGGGCTCTGGCGGCACGCCTGCCGCCCAAGCCCGGCGAACATGAAAAAGGCCGGCACTCCCTCAGAGGGTGTCGGCCTTTCTCGTGAGACGGGCTCGCTTCTGGGCGGCTACGCCGTCAGGCGACGCGGCTGTCCCGTCTGTCGGTTGAAGAAGGACGACGGCGGCGGTCCGCATGGGCCCGCGTTTCCGCATCCAGCCTTTCCAGCACCCGCAGGGCCGCCGCATGCCGATCTTCCGGCGATGCCGCTTCACCCTTGTTGTCATCCTTCCGTGGAGGCGGGTCGTGAGGGAAATCCCGAGCGGCCCCGCCCGTGTCGCCATGCGTGTTCATGGTGCTCCTCCCTTTGTCCTGGCCCTTGGTCAGGCCTTCAGTAAGGGGAAGTTTACCACGGAAACCGGTGTGCGCGATTCGCCAAGCCGGAAGGGCTGGTTCCGGGGGTCCTCATCCGCGGGCCACAACAGCCGTGGCCCTGAACGTCCGAATTTGAGCCGAAGCCCGGCGCTCAGCTGAACCGGCGCAGCGGGACGGCGTAATTGGCCAGCGCGGTGCCGGCCTCGTCGATATGCAGGATCAGGATTTCTTCCCGCTCGGCCAGGGCGGCGCGCAGCTCGTCCGCAATCGGATGTTCCAGCAACATGCCGTCGGGATCGTCCGGCCCGTGCAGGACGATCTGCCCGGTACGCTCCACCAGCCCGACCTCGTCCAGCCGATGTTCCTCGGGCGGGGTCTCCAGCACGAGGCAGGGTTCGGTATCATCAAGGACCATCAGGTCGACGTTCATGGCTTGGGTCCCCCCCTGGACGGGCGGCTCGGCGCCGCTGAGGATAAGGTGGTGCGAGACGGCAGGGCTGGTGAGGGCCCCTCTGCCGGCGCTGCGGCCTTCATCAGATCGCCGGCCCGCGTGGTGAAGGTGACGCCCTGAACCGGTTTGACCGGGCTGGGCTTTGTCGAGGGGCTGCTGGCCGGCAGGGCACCCGCCGGCTCGGGCTGCCCCGTAGCGGGCTGCCCGTTACCCGTGCCGGCGGTTTCCACGCCCGCCGGGGGCCTTCCGGCGATCCGGTTGACCATGCGGCGCACGAAGGTCTTGGTGTGCTTGAAGGCCATCACGCCATAGACCCCCAGCAGCGCCACCCCGGTCGCGGCCGCCAGCGGGACATTGCCCGTGAGCAGCGAACCCAGGACCACCTTCGACCCATAGGTCAGCGCCAGCGTGCTGTACATGCCGGCCTGCAGACCGTGGCTCGCATCGCTGTCAAGAACCTGATGGGCCTTGTGCGCCATGTTGCGCACCTTGTCCGTGGTCTTCGGTCCCATGCGCAGGGCGTTCAGGATGCGCCGGCCCAGGCCCGGCCCCTTGCCGTTCAGCTTCTGGATCTTGAGGGTCGAGGGCCCTTCGCCTTCACCATTTTCAAGCGGATCGGGCATTTCCTCGACATGGCCACGCCTGGCCTTGCGTGACGAACGGATATGGGCGGATTTTTCATGAGCGGGCCTGGTTCCGTGGCCAGCCTGCTTTCGGTCCTTGTGTTCATGCCCGTGCTGTCGCTTGTGGCCGTGTTCCTTGCCGTGATCGTGCCCATGACCGTGATGGGAGGGCAGGGCCAGCTCGATGCCATGCACAAGGGCGGAGACGGCCGAAAGCGGATTCCCGTCCAGGGCGCTGATGAAGCTCAGCGTGCCGGTGGTCGCATGGCTGGCGTTATGGTCGGTGACGCGGTTGAAGCCCGTGTTCAGCTTCGAATCATGATGGCGATCGAGCATGGCGCGCAGACGGGCAAAGAAGCCGGGCTTCTTGCCCGGCGCCCGGTTCAGCGGCTGGGTGGCGACCTTGCGCAGGCGGCCATCGACACCCGGGATCTCCAGGTGAACGGGTTGGAGCTTGTCGGGCGCGGTGCCCGCCTGGTCGTGATCGCTCATCGAGCCCCCTGATCTGCCCCCCCGGACCGCGCGCCCATCGGAAGTCCGTAACACCTGCACCGGCCCATAACGGGTCGCTCATTCGGCACACGACCCGGCCGGTACTATAGGGACCCAAACATGAACGTTTCCTTATGTCTCCTGATGTCCCCCTTGGTTGGGGGAAAGCGAGGGTCGATAGCCGTTCGGGGTGCCGCCTGCGCGCCGTGGTCGGCTCTCAGCTTCCCGCCCCGCGCCGGGTCAGGATCGCGAAGCGCAGGCCCTGCCCCACCATCGCGCAGCTGAGGGCGACCACCATGCCGATGAACAGGCCCTGCACGCCGATCTCCGCCCGAAAGGCCAGAAGCCACGCCGTCGTCACCCCGATTCCAGCGAGGCAAAAGGCGTTGATCGCGGTCGGGAACCATGTGTCACCCGCACCGCGCGCCGCATGGGCCGCGACGATCTGCGTGCCATCGACCAGCAGCAACAGCGCACAGAGCGCGATCAGGGGTGCTGTCACCGCGACCAGGGCGGCATCGACGGTCAGCAGGGCGGCCAGCGGCTGGGCGAACAGCGCCATCGGCAGCGCAAGGCATGTCGCGACCAGCCCATGGAAGCCGAGCCCCACCCAGCCGGCCCGGCGCATCCCGGCCGCATCCCCCGCACCGCGCGCATGGCCGACCCGGACAAGCGTCGCCCCGGCCACCCCGAAGCCGACCATGATCGCCACCGCGTAGATGTTGATGGTCAGCGTGAAACCGGCCGCGGCCAGCGTGCCCAGCACACCCGCCATCAGGATCAGCACTGAGAAGCCGCCGGCATCGAACACCTCCGAACCGGCCGCTGCATAACCGGCCTGACGCGTGGCCCTTGTGCCGCGCCACCAGCCGGCGCGCGGGCGCAGCCGGACCGCCATCCGGAAGCGCCCCTTCATCGTCCAGACATAGCCAACCAGCAGGCCCGCCATGATCACCCGCACGATGATCGTGGCGATCGCACAGCCCTCGGCGCCGAGTTCGAGCCCGAAGATCAGCACCGTATTGGCCAGGAGGTTCACGCCATTGCCGATCAACAGGACCCACATCGCCGGGCGTGGCCGGTCGATGGCTTCCAGAAAGAAGGACGTGCCGAGGAAGACGGCGAGGAAAGGGAAGGAAAGCCCGACCAGAAAGGCGATCCGGCCGGCGGCCTCGGCCAGGGCAGGCTCCACGCCCGCCAGCCGGAAAAGCGGTCCGGCCAGCCAGGACAGCATCATCCCGGCCGTGCCCACCAGCAGCGCGAGACCGAGCCCCTGACGCCAGACCGCACCGGTGGCCGAATGCTCGCGCGCCCCGTAATGGCGCGAGGCCACGACCGAGATGCCCAGCAGCAGACCGACCATCGGCCCGACCATCATCTCCGCGATCATCGCGCCCTGCCCGAAGGCGGCGAGTTCCACCGCGCCGAGCCGGGCCACCATCAGCGTGTCGACCAGACCCAGGGCCAGAATGCCCACCCGGGCCACCACGATCGGCCAGGCGAGCCGCGTCAGGGCCGCGATCTCGGCCCGCACCAGTTCGGGGGACAGCTTCACGCCTGCGGATCGTGAAACGGCGTGATGGTCGATCCTGCGGTGGGCCGCCCGGCTTCGCCATCCCCGGCCAGACGTGCAAAGATCAGATGATCCTCATAGACGCCGTTGATGCGCAGATAGCCGCGCGCCAGACCTTCATGGGTGAATCCCAGCTTTTCCAGCACCCGGCGGCTGGCCGGATTGCGCGGCAGGCAGGCCGCCTCCACTCGGTGCAGGCGCAGCTGGTCAAAGGCGAAACCGAGCGCCAGCCGCCCGGCCCGGGTCATCCACCCCTGCCCGGCAAAGGGCTGGCCGATCCAGTAGCCCATCGTGGCTGTCTGGGCCACGCCGCGCCGAACGGTGCCGAGCGTGATGCCGACCGCCTGCGCGATGGC
>CAZPBH010000039.1:0-6760 GCA_964584645.1 uncultured Rhodospirillales bacterium
GGCCCCAAGCACGCAGGGGGCGATCAGGCCCGGCAGCGCCCAGCAGGCCCGTGCGAGCCCGGCCATCGGAACATCGGGCATCGCCGCCTTGGGGCCGACGACGCTGTGATGCCGGAAGATCACCGGCGCCCGCGCCACGATATCGTAGGTCGGCACGAGCACCGAGGTCAGGGCCTGCCGCAGCCGGGTGGTGCCGAACAGGGTGGCGAGCGCGGCCTCCAGCGGGCGGGCGTCATACTGGCCGTCAAGCATCGCCCGCAGCCGCGACCAGGTGTCGATGTCGAACAGCTTGTCGCCCTGTTCGAGGAAGAAATCGCCGAGTTCCGAGGCGCTCAGCCGCTCGGGCGTGTCGCTCTCCGCGTCGTCTGGCCGGGCGAGGCCCAGCGCCACCATCCCGCCTGTGCCCGCCCCGGCCAGCAATTCGACCCGGTCGGCCAGCTTCCCGCCGATGCGCTGCTCCAGCGCGGCTGCGACACGCGCGGCCACCAGGCCCCGCATGCCGACGCCGTCGATGGACAGGATGCGGTAGAGCGGTTCATCGGACATGGATACCCGGCCCCGGCTGGAGGTTCGATGGCCCCCCACTATGCCCGCTTGCCTGCCTCCGTCCAGAGGCCGGCTCGACTTTTCCGGCCGACGGGGCCACTCTTGCAGGGGCGGATGGCACCAGCCCCGCCGCATCTCTGCCAGACTGACCAGAAGAGGAACCTGAGGATGAGCGTGGCAATCGACATCGGAATCGATGAGGGCAACCGGGCCAGGGTGGCGGAGGCCCTCTCGCGGATGCTGGCCGATACCTACACGCTCTACTTCAAGACCCACGGCTTTCACTGGAACGTGACGGGGCCGATGTTCAACACGCTGCACGCGATGTTCGAGGTGCAGTACAACGAGCTGTGGACCGCCACCGACGAGATTGCCGAGCGCATTCGGGCGCTTGGCCTGCCGGCGCCGGCCTCCTATCAGCAGTTCTCCGCACTCGCGACCGTGAAGGAGGAACCCAGCGTCCCCAAGGCCCTGGACATGGTGGCCCAGCTCGTCGCCGGGCACGAGGCAGTGGCGCGCACCGCCCGCAGCGCCAAGCAGGTGGCCGAAAATGCGGGCGATGATGTCACCGTCGACCTGCTCAACGCGCGCCTGCAGGTGCACGAGAAGACCGCCTGGATGCTGCGCTCGATGCTGGAGGAGTAGGCTCGGCCCTGCTCTCCGGTGCGGGCGCCCTGCCATGCTGGCGCCCGATTCCGTCGTTCGAGTGATGTCGTTATCGTTTGCCGAGCGGCTGAGGAGGGCCGAGCATGACCGAATCGCACAAGCATCGCCGCGCACCGTTGATCCGCCGCGACCGGCCCTGGAACCTGCCCGAGCGTGCCGCCACGCCCGAGACGGTCTATCTGAACCGCCGGAGCTGGTTGAAGGGCGCCGGGCTTCTCGGGGTCGCGGCGACCACCTCCGGCTTCATCTTCGGGGGCGGTGAGGAGAAGGCGGCACCCACCCCCGACCCCTCCGCCGATCTCTATCCGGTGGAACGCAATGGCGCCTACACGGTCGAGCGCGCGATCACGGATGAAGAGACCGCGACGACCTACAACAATTTCTACGAGTTCGGCAGCCACAAGAGCATCCACAAGGCGGCGCAGGCGCTGGAGGTCCGGCCCTGGACCGTGACCATCGACGGTCTGGTCGAACAGAAGCTGGAACTCGACATCGACGATCTGCTGAGCCGGATGGAGCTTGAGGAGAGGGTCTATCGCCATCGCTGCGTCGAGGCCTGGGCGATGACGGTCCCCTGGAGCGGCTTTGCCATGGCGGATCTGGTGGCGCTGGCGAAGCCGACATCCTCGGCGCGCTATGTGCGGATGGAGACGTTCATGGATCCCGAAACCGCGCGCGGCCAACGCCAGAGCTGGTACCCCTGGCCCTATGTGGAGGGGCTGACGCTGGAGGAGGCGCGTAACGAACTCGCCTTCATCGCGACCGGGCTTTATGGCAAGCCGATCCCGCGCCAGAACGGGGCGCCGCTGCGCCTCGTCGTGCCTTGGAAATACGGGTTCAAGTCGATCAAGTCGATCACCCGCCTGACCTTCACCGACCAGCGGCCGATCAGCTTCTGGGAAGCCGTGCAGGGCTCCGAATATGGATTCTGGGCGAATGTGAACCCCGAGGTGCCGCATCCGCGCTGGAGCCAGGCGACGGAGCGCCTGATCGGCTCCGACGAGCGGGTGCCGACCCGGCTGTTCAACGGCTATGGGGAATGGGTGGCCGGCCTTTATGCGGGCATGGAAGACGAGAAGCTCTGGATGTGAGGCGCCCTGCTGCGGGGGCGGCAGGGCTTCCCTGTACCCCGGCCCAAAAAGAAACCGGCCTGCTGTGAGGCAGACCGGTGAGTTGAACAGGGAGGCTTCACGTCTAGGAGACGTCGGGTCGAAAGACCCGGGATCGACCCAGGGGGCCGATCCATCCATCGGCGGTGCGGCAGCTCTTGCTGCGGTGCACAACCGATGTCGCTAAAATAAGCTGAGGCTCCTCGCGCGACCACCTGTATCGGTTCGCGTCACCCTTGCGGAAACCGCATGGCTAGATTCGGGTCTAAAGAGTTGATTTCGCTACCTTTTCAAGAAGAAAGTCCCTGAATACCGCGATACGCTTCGAATGGCGTAGCTCTTCGGGATAGACGAAATAGGCCTCGACATCCGGGCCGGAGAGGTCGGGCAGCACCCGGACGAAGCGTTCATCACCATCAACAAGGAAATCCGGCATCACCGCGAGGCCCGAGCCGGCCGCAACGGCCTGATGGATCGCCATCATGTTGGAGATCAGGAACAGATCCGGGTGTCCTTCCGGCGATTTGGCGCCCGAGACATCCAGCAGCCAGTCGGCACTCTGGAAGGGGGCGGCGATGTTGGGCGGGTAGGCGATCAGCGTATGCCGCTTGAGGTCGTCCTCGTTCTTCGGCGCCCCCCGGGTTTCGAGGTATTTCTGCCCGGCATAGATGTGGAAATGGATGGTGCAGAGATGGCGCTGGACCAGATCGGGCTGGCGCGGCGGCATCATCCGGATGGCCACATCGGCCTGCCGCATCGCAAGATCGAGTTCCTCATCGTCGATCAGCAGGGTGATCTCGATATCCGGATAGGCGTTCTTGAACTCGCCCAGGCGGGAGGCCAGCCAGATCGAGCCGAAGGCGAAGGTCGCGGTGATCTTCAGTGGCCCCTTGGGTTTCTCGCGGCTGTCGGTGAGGATGGCCTCGGTCATCGACAGCTTGGCGAAGATGTCGCGCGCCGTCTTGTGCAGCAGCTCGCCCTGTTCGGTCAGGATCAGCCCGCGTGCATGGCGGTGGAACAGCGGAATGCGCAGGCTCTCCTCGAGCGCGCTGATCTGGCGGCTGACGGCCGATTGGCTCAGGTTCAGCGATTCACCCGCATGGGTGAAGCTGCCCGCCTCGGCAACCGCGTGAAAGACTCTCAGCTTGTCCCAGTCCATGGCCATGGCGACCTCACCAACCCCGTGAAAAAGCACGGAAAGCGGCCGGGAGAATCGCCCGCCGCCTTCTTTACATCAACATGCGGGCAAGCTATGCAAGCTGGGCATGGCTCAGTCAAGAGCCGAGGTGCGACCCGGCCAAATTGGCGCAGGTTCAGGCCGCTGCCGGCGTGCTTTCCGGGGTCCCGGATCCCGAAAGCGGGGTCCGGGCCTCCCCTGTCGCCAGGAAACGGTCGGCCTCCAGGGCCGCCATGCAGCCCATGCCGGCGGCCGTGACCGCCTGTCGATAGACGTGATCGCGCACATCGCCCGCGGCAAAGACGCCCGGAATGCTGGTCGCGGTCGAATCGGGCGCCGTCAGGATGTACCCGTCCTGATCCATCGCCAGCTGACCCTTGAACAGGGCGGTTGCCGGGTCATGGCCGATCGCCACGAAAAAGCCGTCGGTTGCCAGTTCCCGCGTCGTGCCGCTTGCGACCTCACGCAGGCGTACGCCGGTCACCGCAGGCGGGGTGCCCTCGCCGCCGGTCTCGCCGAGGATCTCGTCGACCACATGGTTCCAGATCACCTCCACCTTCGGATGGGCGAACAGGCGCTCCTGCATGATCTTTTCGGCGCGCAGGCTGTCGCGGCGATGGACCAGCGTCACCTTTGAGGCGAAATTGGTCAGGAACAGCGCTTCCTCCACCGCGCTGTTGCCGCCGCCGACCACGACGACATGACGGTCACGATAGAAAAAGCCGTCGCAGGTCGCGCAGGCCGAGACGCCGAAGCCGCGGAAGGCTTCCTCGCTCGGCAGACCCAGCCAGCGCGCCTGGGCGCCGGTGGCGATCACGACCGTATCGCCGGTATAGATATCGCCGCTATCGCCCACCGCCCGGAAGGGGCGCGCGCCGAAATCCACCTCCGTGATCACGTCGAACACCATCTCGGTGCCGACATGTTCGGCCTGTTTGGCCATCTGTTCCATCAGCCACGGGCCCTGGATCACATCGGCGAAGCCCGGATAATTCTCCACATCGGTGGTGATCGTCAGCTGCCCGCCCGGCTGCAGGCCCTGCACCAGCAGCGGCTTCAGATTGGCGCGCGCGGCATAGATCGCGGCGGTATAGCCGGCCGGGCCGGCGCCGATGATGAGGCATTTGCTGTGATGTTCGGCCATGGGGGCTCGGTCCACGCGTCGGTTCTGTCCTCTCCTGAGGGTGGGCAGATAGGGCCGGCCGGACAACCGCCTTGCCCGTGCATGGGTTTCATGTTTGTGCTGAGGGTGCGCCCACGAGGTCGATCAGCGCCTCGGCCACAACGGCTGCATCATCCCAGGGCGGCGCGGATCGGGTCGGGATACCGCCATCGAAAACATCGCCCTTGCCGTCGGCCTCCAGCATCGCGCCGAAGGTACGGAACTTGAGACTGCCGCCGGCGAGCGCCAGCCGCGCCATCGGCTTGCCGGTCGATGCCGCATCGGAGGCCATGGCGATGCTGTCCTCGCTGACGAGGATCACATCGGCATGCGCCAGAAAGCCGGCATAGGGGTTGGGGCCGTTGCCATCGAACAGGATGCCCGGCCGGTCCTCCATCAGCTTGCGCAGCGCGGCCACCAGCGCCTCGGGGGTGCGCCTGGATGTCGTGACGAGCAGACTGCCCGCCTGCTCCCAGAGGCTCGTGATCTGTTGGCCGACCCGCTCGATCACCGGACCGTCCATGCGAAAGGCCCTGTTGGGCCCGCCCAGCAGGACGGCGACCCGTGGTCCGGGCAGGGGGGCCAGAACCTCCTGCCAGGCGGCGCGGGCGGCCTCCAGCCAGGCGGTGGTGACGCGCGAGGGCGCGCCCTTGGTGATGACGAGCCGCCAGCTGCTTTCGTCGAGCGGCTCCGGCACGGCGTCGTGGGCAGGGGCCGCGATCAGATCGAATCGCCGCCGGGCCGCGGGGCCGGGGTCCTGCAGGGCCGCTGCCGGCACCCGAAATCGACGTTTGAGGGCCAGCGCCGGGGCGACGGCCTGCCGCCCACAGGCGAGGATCAGATCCGGTGTTGCCTCGGGCAGCGGTCCGAGCTGGCGCAGGCCCCCGACCGTGATCGCCCAGGGGGAAAGCCAGCGCCAGGGCAGGGCCGGGGTCACATCCAGCGCTGTCGCCGACCAGTCCCTCATGCGCTTCGCGACCGCAGCCAGCTGGTTGGCGTGCCCGGCCTTGCCATCGCCCACGAGCCAGAGCCGCTTCAAGGGCCGGTTCCTTGCCGATGCCATGCGCAAGCTTTGTTTGCCCTGGACGCGCGCCTGTGCAATAGCAGGGCGCGCTCTCCCTGATCCCCGAAAGAGTTGTCCATGGCGCGCGCGAAGCTTGATCGCATTGATCGCCGCATTCTCAAAGAGTTACAGGAAAACGGTCGAATCACCAACGTCAAGCTTGCCGAATCGGCCGGTATCTCGGCACCGCCCTGCCTCCGCAGGGTCCGTGGCCTCGAGCGCGACGGGTATATCGAGGGCTATCACGCCCGGCTCAACGCGCAGGCGCTGGGCTATGGCGTGACCATCTTCGCCCAGGTCGGGCTGAAGGGGCAGGCCGAGGCCGATCTCAAGGATTTCGAGGCGCGGGTGGCGGCATGGCCGCTGGTGCGCGAATGCCATATGCTGGCGGGGGAGTCCGACTTCCTTCTGAAGATCGTGGCACGCGACTGGGACGCCTATCAGCGCTTTCTGACACGCGAGCTGACGGCGGCCCCTAATGTCGGCCATGTGCGCTCGCATCTCGCGATCCGGGCCTCGAAGACCGCACCGGGCGTGCCGGTCGCGCTCGATGGCCCTGATCCGGTCGAGGAAGTCTGACAGGGGCTTCTCAGGGCGCCCAGCGCCAGCTCAGCTCAAGGCCATAGCGGCGCCGGTCACGCGGGCTGACAAGCCAGGCGCGGGCAAAGCCGTTGGCCGGGTCGAACCAGCGGATGGCGACATCGGCCGCATCATCATCAAGGAGATTGTCGACGAACAGCGCGGCTTCGAAGCCGGCGCCCGCCAGGGCCAGACGTCCGTCGAGGGTGAGCCGCGCACCGGTGTCGGCGAGGTTGGCCGGTGTGGAATATTGCGGGCTCTCATAGCGGCCATCGAGACGCGTGGAGACCTCCCAGCCCTGGTGGACGATCTGCCGGTACTGGCCGCTCAGCGCCAGCTGGTGGCGCGCATGGCGCGGGAGGGCGGCCTGCCGCCCGAGTACATCGGCGCGCTGCTCGGCGGCCGCTTCGATGACCTGCCCGACGACGTCGCCCTGGCGGCACGGTTCACCGAGGCCG
>CAZPBH010000039.1:6770-12173 GCA_964584645.1 uncultured Rhodospirillales bacterium
GTTGCCTGCGACATCCCCATCGGGCGCAAATCCCGCGACATCGACCAGATCGGGGTCGCGATAATCGGTGAAGACGGCATCGGCGAAGGCATAGGCGAGGTCAAGACGGAACGCGTCACTTGGGCGCCAGCCGCCTTCGATCTCGAACCCGGCCGAGCGCGCACTGCCCGCATTGTTGACGAAGAAATTGTTCGAGACCCCGCGCGCTGAAGCCGCCGTCACCTGCTGGTCCTGCCAGTCGATCCAGAAGGCGATGACACCCAGCTGCCAGCGCCCGCCGGCATCGCGGGTGCGCAGGCCGGCCTCGAAGGTCCAGTTGGTGTCGGGCTCATAGACCCGCTCGCTGTCGAACACATTGGCGAAGCTGTTGAAGCCGCCGCTCTTGAAGCCGCGCCCGACGGCGCCGAAGATCTGCACATCCGCATCCGGGCGCCAGTTGAGCGTGAAGCGCGGGAGAACGGTGGTCCAGCTTTCCTCGAGATCGAGCGGTTGCCCGGCCTCGTTGGTGATGGTGCTGTCGAATTCCTTGCGCTCGATCAGCCCGCGCAGGGCGATGCCGGCGTCGAGATTGCGGAGGATTTCCCCCTCGACGCTGCCGAACAGGGCAGCCGAGCGCGTTCGCCCGTCGGTCAGCGGCCCGCTCGGTTCGGTGGCACCCAGCGCGTAGTTGATGTCCCGCCGGTCGGTGGCGATGTCGAAGGCGTACAGGCTGGCGCCGATCAGCCCGCGCCAGCGTTCCCCCTCCCGGTTCAGCCGCAGCTCCTGCTGGAGGTCGCTGACATGGGTGATCTGGCCGGCCTCGCGCGCCAGCACGGCCGAATAATCATCGTCGCGTTCAAAGCGGTTCTGTTCCTGCATCGCACCGGTCAGGCTGGCGAGAGCCCAGCCGGGCGCCAGCGCCCAGTCGATCTGCAATGCCACTCGGGCTCCTTCCCGGGTGAAGCCGGTCTGTTCGGGATTGCTGGCAAAGCCATCCTCGAAGGTCGGCACCGAGCCGCAGAAATAGCGCAGCGCGCCATCGCTCAGCCTCGGGGCACAGTTGGGCGGCACGATATGGCTGGCAGGCTGGCTGTCCTCGTCGCGGCTCCAGCCAAGCCGCAGGCGGATCGCAACATCCTCGGCCGGCTGCCAGTCCCAGCGGCTGGCGAGGGCCGTGGTCCGCTCGTCATCGAGGCCGAGGCCTGGCGTTTCATTATCGAAGGTCCCGCCCTTTTCCCGCCGCAGCACGGTGAAGCGCCCGCGCAGATCGCGCGCCACGGGGGTGTCGAGATGGGCGCGCAGATGCACCAGATCGTCGGTACCGACCCGCGCCAGCACCTCGCCCCCCCATGCCGCAGCCGGGGCGCGGGTGACAAGATTGACCGCCCCGCCGAAACTGTTGCGCCCGTAAAGCGCGCTTTGCGGGCCGCGCACCAGCTCGACCCGCGCGACATCGACCATGGCCGCGTTCAGGCTGGAGCGGTTGGAGAGGTAGATCCCGTCCAGAAAGAAACCGACATTCGGTTCGTCGCCGATCCCTTCCTGGCTCAGCCCGCGTATGGTGGCCGACGGGTTGAACCGTCCGAACGGGTCGGTCAGCTGCAGCGAGGGAGCCGCCAGCGCCAGATCCTCCAGGCTCTCGATCCTCTGGGCGCGCAGGCTGGTCTCATCCACGACAAGCAGGGAGGCCGGCACCTCATAGAGCGGCTCGGCCCGCTTGCGGGCGGTCACCGTGATCTCCTCGGCCATCGGCCCGGGCGTCTGCGCGACTGCCTGCGCGAAAGTGATCAGGGCCAGCAGCCCGATAGCCGGCGCGCAGGCGAGGACGCGCGCGGGCGGGAGTGCCGCGCCGCACTTGCGTGGGATCATGGGAAAATCGGCCCTAACCGAACTGGATATCGAGGATTTCGTAAGCCTTCGAGCCGCCCGGGGCCGCGACTTCGACCGAATCGCCGACAACCTTCCCGATCAGGGCGCGGGCCAGCGGTGCGGTGATGGACAGGCGACCCTCCCCGATATCGGCCTCGTATTGGCCGACGATCTGGTAGGTGGCCTCTTCTTCCGTGTCCTCATCGACGAGCGTGACCTTCGCGCCGAACTTCACCGTGTCACCGGAAAGCCCGGCCGTATCGATGACCTGCGCCCGGCTGATGCGGTCCTCCAGCTCCAGCACCCGACCTTCGATGAAGGACTGGCGTTCGCGTGCAGCATGGTATTCGGCGTTTTCCGACAGGTCGCCATGCTCGCGCGCCTCGGCGATTGCCTTGATGACGGCCGGGCGTTCAACCGTCTTGAGGTGCTTCAATTCCGTTTCGAGCCGGCGAAACCCGTCGGCTGTCATCGGTTCCTTTTCCATCATGGCGTCTATCGTCTCTGCCTTGGGGATCAAGTTGCCCGCGCCCGCCTTGGTACCCCATTCCTCGCCCGTCCGCCGAACATGGGTTCCGTTGCCGGCGCTGGGGCCGAAAGTCGAGGGCGGAAGCGGAGGATCAGGCGCGACCCTGCGTCTCAAGCGGGGCAAGATATCGCTGCAGGGGCTGCACTTCAAGCGAACCCGACCGCAGGGCGGCGATGGCGGCGGCGGCCGCCCGGGCCCCTGGCATCGTCGTGTAGTAGGGAATCCTGTAGGTCAGTGTCGTGCGGCGCAGGCTGAAGCTGTCGGCGATGGACTGCGCGCCTTCGGTGGTGTTGATGACGAGCTGGATGGTGCCGTCGATCATCGCATCGACGATATGCGGCTGGCCCTGCAGCACCTTGTTGATGCGTGTCACGGGCAGACCGCATGCCTTCAGATGTTCGGCCGTGCCGTCGGTGGCCACGATCTCGAAGCCCATGCCGATCAGGGTTTGCGCCAGCGCCTCGGCCGCCTGCTTGTCGCCATCGCGTACAGAGACAAAGGCGCGGCCCTCGAGCGGCAGCTGCACGCCGGCCCCCAGCTGGCTCTTGGCGAAGGCGAGGGCGAAATCCGAGTCCAGACCCATCACCTCGCCGGTGGAGCGCATCTCGGGCACGAGGATCACGTCCACCCCCGGGAACCGGTTGAAGGGAAAGACGGCTTCCTTGACCGCGACATGGCGCCCCTGAATGCCCGACAGGTCGAAATCGGCCAGCTTCTCGCCCGCCATCACCCGGGCGGCAATCTTGGCGATCGGCACGCCGGTGGCCTTGGCGACGAACGGCACGGTGCGGCTGGCGCGCGGGTTGACCTCAAGGATGAAGATCTCGTGGCCGCCCTCGCTGGCGGGCCGAACCGCGAACTGCACGTTCATCAGGCCGACCACGCCCAGCCCGTTGGCGAGCTTTTCGGTCTGCACGCGCAGCTCGGCCACCACCGCGCCGGGCAGGGAATAGGGCGGGAGGGCGCAGGCGCTGTCGCCCGAATGGATGCCGGCCTCCTCGATATGCTCCATGATCCCGGCGACAAAGACCGTCCCCGAGGCATCGCGCACCGCATCGACGTCGAGCTCGATGGCCTCGGCCAGATAGCGGTCGATCAGCACCGGATTGTCGCCCGAAACCAGCACGGCATGGGCGATATAGCGGCGCAGGCCGGCCACATCGTGGACGATCTCCATCGCCCGGCCCCCCAGCACATAGGAGGGACGGATCACCACCGGATAGCCGATCTCGCCGGCGATGCGCTCGGCCTCCTCGGCGGAGCGCGCCAGGCCGTTGGGTGGCTGTTTCAGGCCCAGCTGATGCAAAAGCTGCTGAAACCGCTCCCGATCCTCGGCAAGGTCGATGGCATCGGGATCGGTGCCGAGGATCGGCACGCCGGCAGCCTCCAGCGCCTTGGCAAGCTTGAGGGGCGTCTGGCCGCCGAACTGCACGATCGCCCCCAGAAGCTCGCCGCGGCTGGCTTCGACCCGCGCGATCTCAAGCACGTCCTCGGCCGTCAGCGGCTCGAAATAGAGCCGGTCGGAGGTGTCGTAATCGGTCGAGACGGTCTCGGGATTGCAATTGACCATGATCGTCTCGAACCCGGCCTCGCGCAGGGCATAGCAGGCATGGACGCAGCAATAATCGAACTCGATCCCCTGGCCAATGCGGTTCGGACCGCCACCAAGGATCATCACCTTGCGCCGATCGCTCGGATCGGCCTCGCATGTGATGCCGCCGGCGAGGTCGGCCTCATGCGCGCTGTACATGTAGGGCGTGATCGCCGGAAACTCGGCAGCACAGCTGTCGATGCGCAGATAGGCCGGCACGATCCCGGCCTGCAGCCGGGCCTGGCGCACATGGCTCTCGGGCCAGCTGGTGAGCGCGGCGATCCGCGCATCGGCAAAGCCCAGCCGCTTGAGCCGGCGCCAGCCAGCGAGGTCGCCCGGCAGGCCCGTGGTGGCCAGTTCCTGTTCGACCAGGACGATGTGGCGGATCCGTTCCAGGAACCAGGGGTCGATACGCGTGGTGGCGTGCACCTCCTCGACCGTGAACCCGGCACGGAAGGCCTCGGCCACGACGAGCAGCCGCTCGGCCGTGGGGCGTGCCAGCGCGGCCGCGATCCGGTCGGGATCGACACTCGGCTCGCCCTCGCTGACGAAATCGACGGGATCGAAGCCCGCTAGGCCCGTTTCCAGCGAACGCAGCGCCTTGTGGACCGATTCCTCGAAGCACCGGCCGATGGCCATGGCTTCCCCGACCGACTTCATGCTGGTGGTCAGGATCGGATCGGCGCCGGGAAACTTCTCGAAGGCAAAGCGCGGGATCTTGGTGACGACATAGTCGATGGTCGGCTCGAAGCTGGCCGGGGTCGCCCGGGTGATGTCGTTTTCCAGCTCGTCGAGCGTGTAGCCGACCGCCAGCTTGGCCGCGACCTTGGCGATGGGGAAGCCCGTGGCCTTGGAGGCGAGGGCCGAGGAACGGCTGACCCGCGGGTTCATCTCGATCACCACCATCCGCCCGTCGGCCGGGTTGACGGCGAATTGCACGTTCGAGCCCCCGGTATCCACACCGATTTCCCGCAGCACCGCGATGGAGGCATCGCGCATGCGCTGATATTCCTTGTCGGTCAGCGTCAGCGCCGGCGCGACGGTGATCGAATCGCCGGTATGCACCCCCATCGGGTCGATGTTCTCGATGGAGCAGATGATGATGCAGTTGTCCGCCGAATCGCGGACCACCTCCATCTCGAACTCCTTCCAGCCCAGCACCGATTCCTCGATCAGCACCTGATGGGTGGGCGAGGCATCCAGCCCGCCGCGCACGATGCGCGCGAATTCTTCGCGGTTGTAGGCGATCCCGCCGCCCGTGCCGCCGAGGGTGAAGCTCGGCCGGATGATCGCCGGCAGACCGACCTCCTCAAGCGCCGCTTCCGCCGCCTCGAGCGTGCCGACCAGCGCCGAGCGCGGGCTTTCCAGCCCGATGGCGTCCATCGCCTCGCGGAAGCGCTGGCGGTCCTCGGCCTTGTCGATGGCGTTGCGGTTG
>CAZPBH010000040.1:0-3969 GCA_964584645.1 uncultured Rhodospirillales bacterium
AGATACTGGTCGACGGCCTGGCAGAAGCTCCGTCGAAGGTCTTCCATCGAGCGTCCCTCGAACGCCACCGGCTGGCGCAGATCGATGACCTCGCCCCGGAAGCGGTCGGTATCCTCATCGTAAAAGACGCGCCCGGTGAAGCCCTTGTAATTCAGCGACATGTCCCCTCCTCGCGTGCCGGCACACCATCGGCTTGCCCGACCCTCTTCCCACGGGTCTTGAGCGCACCGTCCCGGCCATGATCCTCCTGGTCGGCGGATTAAAGCTTGGGATCCATGGTTCAGGCAAGCAAATTCTGCGGAGTTCGATACCGCGCCCCAA
This sequence comes from uncultured Rhodospirillales bacterium, assembly GCA_964584645.1. Classification (GTDB taxonomy): domain Bacteria; phylum Pseudomonadota; class Alphaproteobacteria; order CAZPBH01; family CAZPBH01; genus CAZPBH01. Next base: position 322 of record CAZPBH010000040.1, read on the forward strand.
AATGCCCTGTTTTCAAGGGGAAGCGGGGGTTGGGCCGACTCACAACCACCAGCCTGATACCGCTGGAAGGGTGAACGAAAGGTGAACATCGGGGCCGGGTACCGTTCGAAAAACGGCTTCCCGACCCTTTGTTGAACGAACGTTCCTTAATCTATTGAAGGCTGCACGAGGGCGGCAAGGACCACATCATTCGGTGAAGGACTGTCCGAAGGGGTTGTCACCGGCGCCGCGCTCCCCGCGTCGGGCGCGACGCTCCTCGAGCCTTTCCCCGATGCGTTCTTCCGCCTGGGCGCGATAGCTCGCCTTTTCGCTTTCGCTGAGCCCCGACCATACGCTCTCGGCGCGGGCCTGCATCTCGGCCCGTACATCCTCGATCTGCTGGCGCTCTTCCGGCGGCAGGGAGTCCCGGGCGGCGAGCAGCTTCGCCCCCATCTCCACCGCCTCGGCACGACGCACCTGCATCTCCGCAGCGCGCTGTTCGCGGAAGGCTTCACGCTCCTCGGGCGAGAGACCCTGGACATGAGCGCGCATCTCTTCGCGGAAGGCGCGGCGTTCGGCCTCGCTCATTGCGCGCCACGCTTCGACGCTGGGGCGCTCGGGCATGGCACCGCTGCTGGCCGACTGCGCGAGAGCGGGCAGGGCACTCGCACCGGCAAGCGGACCGGCGATCAGGAGCGCCAGAGCGAGGCTCCGGCGGACCGGGTGGGTGCGTGACAGGAAACTGGTTTTCATCGACTGGTCCTCCGTGGATCGAAGCAGGGCGCCTGCTGCGCCCGTGCCTTCCTGACCATGATACGGGTGAACGCGATCGCCCCTGCGCACAAGGCCCGCTCTTGCACGTCGCCTCGCGACCAGGAGCCCGCGCCGTCGGTATTGCGCGCTCGGCCCGCGCTGCTAAGCTGGTTCGCGATATCCGGGGAGGGCCGTCATGGCATTGCTGCAGAAGAAGAAGCGGGGCAAGGACGCCGTGCCGGCCGAGGCACCAGCGCCCGCAGATCTCGAGATGACGCCCTATCTCGCCTTCATCATCGCCCTGCTCTACACGGCCGAGGCCGATGGCGAGGCGGAGGAGTCGGAAATCCGGCACCTGATGGAATTCGTCGGCAGGATCGGCTCCGACGGCGTGCAGTCGATCGGCGATGAACAGCACCATCTCGTTGCCGTGGCCCTTGCCTATGTGGAGAACAACGAGCCGGAAGCCTTTCTTGCCCAGGCCAAGCCGGTGCTCAACATGAAGCAGCGCCTGTTCATCCTGCTCAACATGCTGGAAAACGCCCTTGCCGATGGCGAGGCCGAGCCGGGCGAGGAGGAGCTGATCCAGAAGTTCCAGGAATCCTTCGAGATTTCGGACGCCGTTCTGGAGCCCTATTTCAAGGCCATCTTCCGGAAGAACGACAAATCCGTGCTGTTTCGCTAGAGCGGATCGCGTTCAACCTGAACGCGTGAATCCGCTCTATCTATCTGTATTCCAGACAAATCACCCGATCAGATAATTCCATCTGATCGAGATTTGCTCTGGAGCGGATCGCGTTCAACCTGAACGCGTGAATCCTCTCTATCTATCTGTATTCCAGACAAATCACCCGATCAGATAATTCCATCTGATCGAGATTTGCTCTGGAGCGGATCGCGTTCAACCTGAACGCGTGAATCCTCTCTATCTATCTGTATTCCAGACAAATCACCCGATCAGATAACTCCATCTGATCGAGATTTGCTCTGGAGCGAATCCTCGCGTTCGGACTGCAGGCGGGAGGGCGTTCTAGCCCCAGCGGGCCGTGGCCGCCTCGTCGCCCTCGCGCGCCTCGACCCAGCGGGCGCCGGCTTCCGTCTCCTCCAGCTTCCAGAAGGGTGCCCTGGTCTTCAGCCAGTCGATCAGGAAATGGCAGGCTTCGAAGGCGGCCTCGCGATGGCGCGAGGTGGCGATGACCAGCACGATACGCTCGCCGGGCGTCAGCCGGCCAACCCGATGGACGATCAGCGTCGGGCCAAGCGGCCAGCGCGCCTGTGCCTCGGCCTCGATCTCCTCCAGCATGCGTTCGGTCATGCCGGGATAGTGCTCCAGCGTCATGGCGGAAAGCTCGGCACCCTCGACCTCGCCGCGCACCAGCCCGGTGAAGGTGACGACCCCGCCCATATCGGTGCGGCCCGCAAGCAGCCGGTCAAGCTCGGCCTGGGGGTCGAAATCACCTTCCTGCACCCGCACCGCCATGGCCGGCCTCAGCCCCCGGTCACGGGCGGGAACAGGGCGATTTCGGCCACCCCCGCCAAGGGTTCATCCGGCTTCGCATAGCGCTGGTCGAGTGCCACCATCACCTTCTGCCCGCCGCCGAACAGGGCCGCATGGGCCTCGCCACGACCGGCCTGCCAGGCGATGAGATCGGCGACCGAGCGCACCTCCGGCGGCAGGCTTACCTCTTCTTCGGCCACCCCCAGCCGCTGCCGGAACAGGGCAAAGTAACGGAGCTTCACGGAACCTTTCCCTCCTCGATCTCGGAGACCGGGGCGTCGCCCGGTGTCGCGGCCATGAAGGCGAGTGCCGCGCGGACATAGGCCAGGGCGGTGATCAGGGTCAGCAGGGCTGCCAAGCCCAGCAGGGCCGTGCCGACAAGCGGCGCCATCGCCGCAGCAGGCAGCCCGGGTGCGGCCAGCAGCACGGCGACGGCCAGCATCTGGGCCGCCGTCTTCACCTTCGCGAGCGCCGAAACCGGGAGCACCAGTCCCAGCGGTGCCAGCGCCTCGCGCAGGCCGGCCACCAGCAATTCACGCAGCAGGATCACCAGGGCTGCCAGCATGCCCACAAGGTCCAGCCGGCCGGTGGCGAGCAGCAGGATGAGCGCGGTTGCGACCAGCAGCTTGTCGGCGATCGGGTCGATCACCCGGCCGAACAGGCTTTCCTGACCCCAGCGGCGGGCCAGCCAGCCATCCACCCAGTCGGTGAGGCTGGCCAGGACAAACACCGCAAGAGCCGCCCAGGCGGCACCTGCGACCCCCAGCCAGTTCTCACCCAGGAACAGCAGCGCCAGCACCGGCACCAGCGCGATACGGGCCACGCTCAGGATGTTGGGCAGGGTCCAGCGCAGGGCAGAAGACGGTGCGGGGGTGGGATCAGCGCCCATGGAAATGGTCATGGATCCTTTGTGCCACAGCGGCGGAGATGCCGTCGACCTCCAGCAGGTCCTTGATGCTGGCGCGCGACACGGCCCTGCCACTGCCGAAATGCTGCAGCAGCGCCTTCTTGCGCTTGGGGCCGATGCCCGGCACCTCGTCGAGCGGGTTCCCCTTGAGTGTCTTCGTCCGCGCCGCGCGATGGCCGCCGATGACGAAGCGATGCGCCTCGTCGCGCAATCTCTGAAGGAAGTAGAGGGCGGGATCATTGGGCGGCAGGATCAGGGGCTCGGCCCGGCCGGGGAGGAACAGCTTCTCCCGACCGGCATCGCGCTCCGGCCCCTTGGCGATGGCGACGACCGGCAGATCGACGATGTCGAGGCGGTCAAGCACCCCGAGCGCGCTGGAAAGCTGGCCCTTGCCGCCGTCGATCAGCACCAGATCGGGCCATTGGCCCAGCGTGCGGTCAGGATCGTCCTTGCGGGCCCGGGCAAAGCGGCGGGTCAGCACCTCTTCCATCATCGCGTAATCATCGCCGGC
>CAZPBH010000040.1:3979-7596 GCA_964584645.1 uncultured Rhodospirillales bacterium
TGGGGTCACGGATCCGGTAGCTGCGATAGGCAGCGCGCTGAAAGCCCTCCGGCCCGGCCACGATCATCGCGCCCCGCGCCTCGGTCCCGGCGATATGGCTGTTGTCATAGACCTCGATCCGTTCGGGCGTGGCCGGCAGGTCAAACAGCTCGGCCAGCCGCTCCAGCAGCACGCGCTGGGTCCCCTGCTCGGCCATCCGCCGGCCCAGCGCGGCCTCGGCATTCTCGCGCGCCTGCTCGACCAGCCGTTTCTTGTCCCCACGCTGCGGGACGGTGAGCGTGACCTTGCGCCCCGCCAGCCGGTCGAGCGCCTCCCCCAGCAGCGCCGCCTCAGCCGGGGCGTGGCTGGTCAGGATCAGCGGCGGCGGCGGCTTGTCCTCATAGAACTGGGCCAGAAAGGCGGCCATGACATTCGCCGCATCCTCTTCCCCCGCCATGCTCGGGAAATGGGCATGGGCGCCGTAATTCCGGCCACCGCGAAAGAAGAAGACCTGCACGCAGGCGGCCCCGCCCGCCATGTGCAGCGCCACGATATCGGCATCGGCGATGCCCTCGACATTGATGTCCTGATGGCTCTGGATGGCGCTGAGGGCGCGGATGCGGTCACGCCAGCGCGCCGCTTCCTCGAAATCGAGATCGGCCGCGGCCTGTTCCATGCGCGCCTGGAAATCGGCCTGGACCGCCCGGCTGCGCCCCTCCAGAAAGGCCGTGGCCTGGGCCACCTGCTCGGCATAATCGGCCTCGCTCACCCGGCCGACGCAGGGTGCGGTGCAGCGCTTGATCTGATATTGCAGGCAGGGCCGGTCGCGGGTCGAGAAGACATTGTCGGAGCAGTTCCGCAACAGGAACGCCCGCTGCAGGGTGGTGACCGTCCGGTTGACCGCCCCGGCGCTGGCAAAGGGTCCGAAATAGCGCCCCGGCCGGCCCTCGCCCACCCCACCGCGCGGGCGCCGGTACTTGGCGAGCTGCGGATAGGGGTGATCGTCGGTGATGAGGATGAAGGGAAAGCTCTTGTCGTCGCGCAGCAGGACGTTGTAGCGCGGCTTCAGGCTCTTGATGAGGTTCGATTCCAGCAGCAGCGCCTCGACCTCGCTGCCGGTCTGGACCACCTCCATGCGCACGGTCTCCGCCACCATCCGCTGCAGCCGGGTCGGCAACCGCCCGGCCTGGGTGTAGCTTGTGACCCGCGCCTGCAGGTTGCGGGCCTTGCCGACATAAAGAACCTCGCCGCGCGCATCGATCATGCGATAGACGCCGGGGCCCGCCGGCAGATGGCGGGCGATGTCGCGGATCACCTGGGCGCCGGCGGCCAGGCTGGCATGCGGGGTCTCGGCGGCGCTCACACAACCATCGCCGAGGGGTCGGCGCCCGGAGCGGGCGAAGCGCCATCGCGCGACAACCGGCAGTTGGCCCTGCCCGGAACTATCCACGGAAACTGTGGATAACTCTGTGGGCCGGACAGCCGAATCGCGTCGGGATGCGGGCGTTTCCGCGCTTTGCCACACTTTGCCCATTTTTTGAGCAATGAAGCTATCCCCTTGATATGCATGTATTTTCGTCTCAAACCGTCACCTGATTACCGTATCCGGTCGGATTTACCTCTTGACAGCCGCCTGCCAGAAACCGGCTGACCTCATGTGCATAACTCGCCCGAGATTCCAGTTTGAAGGGAGGTGGAGCACTTCTGCCGAACCCCTTGAATCCCCGTCCAGATTCGAAGGGCGCTCGAAAAGGCGCAGGGGGTGCGCACATCACCTCCCCTCACCGACGCCTTCTGCCGGACCCGCTTTTTCCGCGGGTCTCCCCACCGCCAGCGCGGGTCTTGCCGCGCTTGTGTTCCCCATGGGAAGAGGCCCGGGCGGCTTCCCCGTCGCTGAGCCCAAGGTCGCGGGCCTCCAGCCGCTTGATCTCGTCGCGCAGGCGGGCCGCTTCCTCGAATTCCAGATCGGCGGCCGCGCTGCGCATCCGTTCCTCCAGCTCCCTGATGATCTCGGCAAGGCTTTTCGCCTGATAGCTCGCCTGCCCCTCCTCGGCAAAGGCGGCCGGGACGGTGACCCGGTCGCCGCGTTCGAATACCGAGCCCAGAATGTCCCCGATCTGCTTGCGGATGCTGGCCGGTGTGATGCCATGCTCCTCGTTCCAGGCGAGCTGCCTTGCACGCCGCCGCTCGGTCTCCTCGATGGCGCCCTTGAGGCTGTCGGTCATCCTGTCGGCATAGAGGATGGCGCGCCCGTCGATATTGCGGGCCGCGCGGCCGATGGTCTGGATCAGCGAGCGCCTTGAGCGCAGATAGCCCTCCTTGTCGGCATCGAGAATGGCCACCAGCCCGCATTCCGGGATGTCCAGCCCCTCGCGCAGCAGGTTGATGCCGACCAGGATGTCAAAGGCGCCGAGCCGCAGATCGCGCATGATCTCGATCCGTTCCAGCGTTTCGACATCGGAATGGATGTAGCGGACCTTCAGCCCGGTCTCGTCCATGTATTCGGTCAGCGCCTCGGCCATCTTCTTGGTCAGCGTAGTGACCAGCACGCGATGGCCGGCCGCCACCACCTGCCGGCATTCCGCCAGCAGATCATCGACCTGGTTCTCGGTCGGGCGGATGATGACCGGCGGATCGATCAGCCCGGTCGGGCGCACCACCTGCTCGGTGAACACCCCACCCGCCTGTTCCAGCTCCCAATCGCCGGGCGTGGCGCTGACATGGATGGTCTGGGGGCGCATCTGCTCCCATTCCTCGAATTTGAGCGGCCGGTTGTCGATGCAGGAGGGCAGCCGGAAGCCATGTTCGGCCAGCGTCGATTTGCGCTGGAAGTCGCCCCGGTACATGCCGCCGATCTGCGGCACCGTGACATGGCTCTCGTCGATCACCAGCAGGGCGTTGCGCGGCAGATATTCGAACAGGGTGGGCGGCGGGGCGCCCGGTGGCCGGCCGGTCAGATAGCGCGAATAGTTCTCGATGCCTGCACAGCTGCCCGCCGCCTTGATCATTTCGATATCGAACTGGGTGCGCTGTTCCAGCCGCTGCGCCTCCAGCAAACGTCCCGCCGCGTTCAGCTCGGCCAGCCGCTGCTTCAGATCCTCCTTGATCTGGGCGACGGCCTGCCGAAGCGTCGGCTTCGGTGTCACGTAATGGCTGTTGGCATAGACCTTCACCGCGTCCAGCCCGGCCATCTTCGAGCCGGTCAGCGGGTCGATCTCGTGGATCGCCTCGATCTCGTCACCGAACATCGAAACCCGCCATGCCCGGTCGTCCATATGCGCGGGAAACAGCTCCACCGTGTCGCCGCGCACGCGGAAGGTGCCACGCTGGAAGGCGATGTCATTGCGCTTGTATTGCAGTTCCACCAGCCGGCCGAGCAGATCGGTCCGGTTGATCACCTGCCCCTTGTTGAGCACCAGCGCCATGCCGCCATAGGTCTCCACCGCCCCGATGCCATAGATGCACGACACGCTGGCGACGATGATGCAGTCCGGCCGCTCCAGCAGGGCGCGGGTCGCGCCGTGGCGCATCCGGTCGATCTGCTCGTTGATCGAGCTTTCCTTGGCGACATAGGTGTCGGTCCGGGGCACATAGGCTTCGGGCTGGTAGTAGTCATAATAGCTGCCGAAGTACTCCAC
>CAZPBH010000040.1:7606-12064 GCA_964584645.1 uncultured Rhodospirillales bacterium
GCGCTGCACCTTCTGGATGACATGGGCGATGGTGAAGGTCTTGCCCGAGCCGGTGACCCCGAGCAGCACCTGATCGCGCTCGCCCTCGCGCAGGCCTGCCGTCAGCTCGGCGATCGCCTGCGGCTGGTCTCCCGACGGCTCGAAGCCCGAGACGATCTCGAACGGGCGGCCTTCGCCCATGGGCGGGGGCGCATCGAGGCTCTCCAGCCGCGAAAGCGGTGTCAGGATCGGCTCATGCCCCGGATCGCGGGCCGGGTCGGTGGCGGTGGCTCGGCTCATGCCTCAAGAGGTAAGCCGCCGGGAGGTCCGGACCAAGCGGCCAGATCAACGGGGGAGATCAACGGGGCAGATCACCCACGTCAGCGCCGCAGGATATAGCCGCGCCCGTCCGGCAGCACGATGATGCGGTCCCGGTCCCGGTCCCGGAATTCGACCCGCGTGGTCGGCGCGTCGCCCCGGACGATGGTCCCGGCGATCCGCCCGAGCCCGTAGCCGATGGCGCTGGAGATGGTGGTGGTCGCCCGCTGGCGCGGTGTGGCCCGCAATTCGATCCGCGGCGGCCCTGCAATCCGGCTTGGCGGCCCGAAGCCCTCGCCCTCGGCGGTGAAGCGGGCAAAGCGCCCGGCGGCGCCCTGAGCCGAAGCAGGCGCGGCAAGGCCGAAGCCGGCGAGGATGATGAGGGCGCAGAGATGAATTTTCATGACCTCTTGTATAACGATGGCGCGGCAGGGATGCACGCATCGCGAACAGGGCGCCGGTGTTCGCACCTGCGCATGGCCCTGATCTTTTCGTCATGGGCCCGGCCGCCTACCTCATCACCATGGTTGAGCTGACACCCGACAAGATCGCCGAAATCCGCCGCCTCTACTGGGAAGAGGGCTGCGTGCACGTACCGGGCATGATCGATGCCAATTGGTGCGACCGGCTGGAGGCCGCCTTCGACAAGGTGATCGAGGCCTCGAAGCAGCCGGGCTTCGACCCGACCACGCCCCTGCGCGGCTTCGTCAACGAGCTGCAGATCTTCGATACCGGGGGCAATCTGCGTGTGCTCAACATGCACCATCACGCCCCGCTGTTCGACGAATTCGTCCTGCAGCACCCGAGCGTGGGCCTGCTGGGACAGGTGCTGGGCGCGCAGCGTCTGCACATCTACGCCGATGGCGCCTTTGCCAAATCGGTGCCGGGCGAAGGCTCGCCGACACCCTGGCACAATGACAGCTGCACCTATCCCTGGTGGGGCTACGAGACCGGCACGCTCTGGGTGGCCCTTTCCGATGTCGGGCCCGAGGAGGCGCCCTTGCTGACGGTGGCGGGCTCGAATCGCGGCGATGGGCGCTATCGCTCGACCTTCTATCCCGCGGATGCGGTGATCCCGCCCTATTACCGGCCCTGGGAGGAACTGATGGCGCAGGCGCAGGATCCCGGGGCCGACATCCGCGAATGGCATGTGAAGCGCGGCGACATCCTGCTGATCGACCCGCGCACGATCCATGCCTCGCGCCCCTTCACCGAAAACGCCCATGGGCGCCGGCTGGCCCTGTCGATCCGTTTTCTCGGCGAGACCATGATCTATCGCCCGGACAGCGCCACCGACAGCCTTGGCCGCAAGCTGGGCGAGCATCCCTCGATCCATTTCGGCTGCACCCCGCCGGAAGATCTCTATCCGGTCGTCTGGCGGGCGTGAAACGCCGGGCCCGGAATGGCCGGGCAGCGATATACCACTCGTTAATCTTTAGGGCTTAAGAGAGAGTTCATGCGTGATGCGAACCGCGCTTTGAGGAAGGGCGCGATCGTGCTGATCGCGGGATCAGGCTTCGGCCTGCTGGGGGGATGCACGCTGTGGGGCGGCACCGGCGACGGTACCGCCCCCGGTGATTCCGGGATCACGCGCCAGGAACTCTTCGAACGCCATCCCGAGCTTGTCGGCGATGTCTGGTGCTATGAGACCATCGGCACGCCGGTATGCTACCGCGAACCCCTGCCCGATGCCGAAGGACGGCTGATCTCCGCACCGCTGCCGCGGGTCGAACCCGCCGATTGAGGCTCAGCGCGGCGGCAGGGGAAAGCCAAGGGCGGCGGCGAAGCCTTCCTGATCTTCCGGGCTGACCAGAATCTGCTTCGGCCCGGCGCCATAGTCGATCAGCAACCGGTCGAGCGAAAGGGCGGGAGAGGAGCGGGTATCGCGGCTGCGCATGATGCTCCGGATCTCGTGCCGCGGCACCATCCAGCGGAACGGACCGCACCACGCCGTCATCGCGGTGTCGGTGATCACATAGCGGGTGTTCAGCAGCACCGCCGCGACCAGCGCCACATGGATCGCCGCCAGTCCCAGCAGCAGCCCGGCCCCGACATTGAGCGTGATCGCGATCACCGCGAAGGCCGAGCCGACCAGAAGCCAGACGAGCCAGCCATCGCGCTTCGAGGGGAACACGACCGGCGCCCCGCCCATGCCCGGCCCGGTCTCTCCCTCCGCATCCTCAGGCCCCGGAGCCGCCATCCACCTACCCCTTCAGCCGGTTCTTCTTTTCCTCGATCCCGCTGGTACCGGATCGCTCGGCGAGCTTCGCCATGACCTCTTCCGGCCGGATGCCGGCATCGGCCCAGAGGACCAGCAGATGATAGAGCAGGTCGGCGCTTTCCGCGATCACATCGGCACGGTCATCGGCAACGCCGGCGATCACGGTCTCCACCGCTTCCTCGCCCAGCTTCTGCGCGATCTTCGCGCGCCCACGGGCATAGAGCCGGGCGGTGTAGGAGCTGTCAGGGTCGCCGCCCTTGCGCCCCTCGATCACGGCATAGAGGTGCTCGATGTCGAAACGCTCGCTCATCGGGCAGCCCCCTCCCGGCGCACCGGCACGCCGCACGCGGCCATATGCGCCTTCACCTCGCCGACCGACATCTGGCCGAAATGAAACACACTGGCCGCCAGCACGGCCGCCGCCCCGCCATCGCGCACGCCCTCCACGAAATGGTCGAGCCGCCCCACCCCGCCCGAGGCGATCACCGGCACCGGCACCGCATCGGCGACCGCACGAGTGAGATCGAGGTCGAAGCCTTCCCCGGTGCCGTCCCGGTCCATTGAGGTCAGCAGGATTTCCCCGGCCCCGCGCCCGGCCGCCTCGACGGCCCATTCCAGCGCATCGCGCCCGGTACCGCGTCGGCCGCCATGGGTGAACACCTCGAAGCCGCTGCCCCCGGCGCGGCGCTTGGCGTCGATGGCGACGACGATGCACTGGCTGCCGAACGCCTCGGCGGCCCGGTCGATGAGATCGGGGTCGCGCACGGCGGCGGAATTCATCGAGACCTTGTCCGCCCCGGCCAGCAGCAGCTGGCGCACATCATCGACGCTGCCGACCCCGCCCCCGACCGTGACCGGCATGAACACCTGTTCGGCCGTGCGGGCGACGACATCGCGCATGGTGGCCCGGCCTTCATGGCTGGCCGAGATATCGAGAAAGCATAGCTCATCCGCCCCGGCGGCATCATAGATCGCCGCCTGCTCGACCGGATCGCCGGCATCGCGCAGCGCCACGAAATTCACGCCCTTGACCACACGGCCCTCATGCACGTCGAGACAGGGGATGATGCGGGCCTTCAGGGTCATGATGGTCAGTCCGTTGGCGGGCCGGCACCTTCGCCCTCGCCTTCGCCCTCAAGGGTTAGCAGGCGCAGGGCGGCGGCCGGGTCGATCCGTCCGTCATAGAGCGCGCGCCCCGAGATGACGCCGAGAATGCCGGCATCGGCCTCGCGCGCCAGATCGCGCAGATCCTCCAGCGAGGAGAGCCCGCCCGAGGCGATGACAGGGATCTTCAGCGCATAGGCGAGGTCCACGGTCGCGTCGATATTCACGCCCGTGCCGACGCCATCGCGGTCGATATCGGTATAGATGATCGCCGCCACGCCGAGCTTTTCCATGCGCACGGCCAGATCCATCGCCTTGACGGTCGAATTCTGGGTCCAGCCATCGGTCGCGACGAGCCCGCCGCGCGCATCGATGGAAACGGCGATCCGGCCCGGATAGCGCTGGCAGGCCGCCTCCACGATCTCCGGCTGCTTGACGGCGAGCGTGCCGAGGATCACCCGGTCGACGCCGAGATCGAGCCAGGTCGCGATCTGCTCCAGATCGCGGATGCCGCCGCCAAGCTGGATCTTCAGCAGCCGCGCCTCGACGATGCGGCGCACGGCCTCGGCATTGATCGGCTTGCCCTCCACCGCGCCGTTGAGATCGACGATGTGCAGCCATTCGAAGCCGGTCTGAGCAAATTTCCGCGCCTGATCGAGCGGATCGGGGTTGTAGATCGTGGCCTCGTCCATCGCGCCGCGCACAAGGCGCACGCAGGCACCGTCCTTCAGGTCGATGGCGGGAAAAAGGATCATGGGGAACTTTCCGGATGCTGTGGCGATGGGGCGGTCTCGGCGCCCGTGCCCTCGATCAACACCTTGTAATAAAAGCGCCCC
>CAZPBH010000041.1:0-11831 GCA_964584645.1 uncultured Rhodospirillales bacterium
CACGGCCGGCAGGTCGTCATCGGATGGCGGCACCGGCGGGGTCAGCACGGCTGCGGGAGGCGGTTCGGGCTCGGGCCGGGTGGCGAGCTGGGTCGGGGTGCCGGCGCGGATCGTGCGGCCTTCCGGATCGCCGCGCTGGGCGCTTTCCTTCAGGGCGCGGCTTTCTGCCTCCAGCAGTTCGACACGCACACGGGCCAGCCCCTGCTGGCGAAAGCCCAGCAGCTCGGCACCGCGCTTTGAAATGTCGATGATGCGGTTGTCAGCAAAAGGACCGCGATCATTGATCCGCAGGGTGAGCTGGCGCCCGTTGTCGAGATTGGTGACCTTGACCAGGCTCGGCATGGGCAGGGTCCGGTGCGCGGCTGTCAGCGCATTCTCGTCGAAGATTTCGCCATTCGCCGTCAATCGGCCGTGGAATCCTGGTCCGTACCAGCTCGCAATGCCGGTTTCCCGATAGCGCCAATCCTCGCGCGGCACATAACGCTCGCCCTTGATCCGGTAGGGCGTGCCGACCTTGTAGTAGTTCCGGCTCGGATCGATGGGCTCAGCCGGCCGGCTGACATCCTTCACCGCCTGGGCGACGACGCTGGTCTGGGCGCAGGCGCCCAGCACCACCGCCACCAGCAGCAGGGACAGCAATCTGGCCATGCCGGCTAGCCCAGTGCCGCGTCGGCGAGAAGACCGACCGCAATGGCAAAATAGGTCGAACGGTTCCAGCGCAGCAGCACGCGGAAATTTTCATAGACCAGAAAGGCGCGCCCGCCCTCGCCGTCGGGGCGGATCAGCGAGGCTTCCATGCCGGCGACCGTCGGCAGGTCGCCCCCATCCGGGCGGCGCACCCCGCGCCGCTGCCAGCTGGCCAGATCCTCACGGTGGTCAAGGTCGAGCATACCCTCGTCGACCGGTTCGGTAAGCCGGACCTCGCGCCCCCAGATCTCGTCCCCGATCCAGCCATTGCGGCTGAGATAGTTGGCGCTGGAGGCGAAGACGTCAGGCAGGCTGTTCCAGATATCGCGCCGGCCGTCGCCATCATGGTCGACGGCGAAGTTCAGGAAACTGGAGGGCATGAACTGGCACTGGCCCATCGCGCCCGCCCAGCTTCCGGTCATGTCCGGTAGCGCGATATGACCCTGGTCGATGATGCGCAGGGCGTTCAGCAATTCGCCCCGGAAGAAGGCGCTGCGCCGGCCATCATGCGCAAGGGTGGCCAGCGCGGGGATGATCTGGAACCCCCCGGTATTGCCCCCGAAGCTGGTCTCGATGCCCCAGAGCGCCACGAGATAGCGCCCCGGCACGCCATAGGCCGCCTCGACCTCGTCCAGCAGCGGACGGTGAAGGGCATGGAGCTCGGCCGCGCGGCGCTGCCGGCTCGCCGGCACGATGTTCTGGAGATATCGGTCAAGCGTCCAGCGGCCCTCGGGCTGGCGGCGGTCGAGTTCGATCACCCGCGGGATCGGCTCTACGTCACGCAGGGCGGCTTGGACCGTGGGGAGGCTGACCCCCTCAGCCAGCGCCTCGACCCGCAATTCTTCCAGCCATTCCGGAAACGGCAAGGTGGCGGCACGCGCGCTCTCAGGGCGCCACAGGCCAACAGCCGGCAGAGCAGCCAGCCCGCCCAGCACGGCCCGACGCGGATATCTTGGTCGTTCGGTCACCATCGCCCTTTCGTTACCCGGATTCTGCCCCGCCCCTCAACACAAACAGACTGCCCCCGGCATCCCCGGGCGACGCTACCCGCTTGCCCGCCCGGTGGGGGCCTGTGCTATGGGAGGTCAAAGCGGATGGGTGGCCGAGTGGTTGAAGGCACCGGTCTTGAAAACCGGCAGGCGTTCACGCGTCTCGTGGGTTCGAATCCCACCCCATCCGCCAGCGGCCTTTGCGGCGGTCCATGGGTTCCCTCCCGGGGCCTTGCCACCTGATGCACAACAAGGCATTCTCGGGCTAATTGTCCGCATAGCGGTTGAGGGGGCTGCATGACCGATTCTGACCTGTCCACGAAGCCTCCAGGCCAGGGTTCCGGTGGCTTCACCTGGTCGACGGGAGGATGGTTCGGCGCGCAGCTCGGGCCTGGATGCTGATCGCCGCAGCCATACTCTTCGTCAATAGTGTCGGGGCGGGCCTCCTTGTTCTCGGGTTCTTTCTGCTGCCGAACATCGTTGGCCTGTGGCTATGGTCGGCCCGAAACCGGATGAGAGCCTATACCGCACTCCAGATTCTGCTTGCGCTGTGCGGTGTCTTTTCTTTCGCAACACTCTGGATTCTGGACGAAAACGCCTACCATATCGGCTCGGCCGAGCCCGGCGCTCTGGTGGGAGGAAATACTGCACCGGGCAACGCCAAATACCTCGCTCTCCTCCTCTTCGCGGGCCTCATGGTCATGTTTCACTTCATTGAGCGTGCTGCGCGAAGGCGCAACGCACCACGGGACAAGAACCAGCCCCCACAGGTTTGAATAGTGCAGTTCAGCGAGAGTTCTGTCCTTTCATGCTGCCCATCTACAGTCCCTGGCGGCCTGCCCACCCTCGCTTCTGATGCCCCTTTTTGACGCAGCAACTGCAAGTGCAACTCAGTAGCATTGACAATGCGAGCCATTCGCAGTATCCGCTCGGCCATCGGTTCGAGCCGGCCCTACCCTCCAACGGTCTGTCTCGCGCCTGTTCCCGATTGCCAACACCAGCCGAGAGACACGCCTTGTTGAGGACCGTTCTGCTGGCCAGCGCTGCTGCCCTGGCCGTGATGAAGCACCAACCCGCTCTTGCCCAGGACGGCGACGCAGGAACCGAACTGGGGCAGACCCTGCGCCTGGAAGAGATCGTCGTCACCGCCGAGAAACTCGACCGGACATTGTTCGAGACAACATCCAGCATCACCGTCTATACCGGCGCGGAGCTCGAGGCACGCAGCTTCGATGATCTGTATGACGTGGTCCTGCGGACACCCAATGTCGCCCAGTCCTTCGGGGACAAGGGCTTCAACATCCGTGGCATCGACCAGCGCCAGGGTGCGGGCGCCGGCTTGCTGATCAATACCATCGTCGATGGCGCGGCACTGCCCAACAACCAGGCAACCTTCTTCGGTCCCTATTCGACATGGGATGTGGCGCAGATCGAAATCCTTCGCGGCCCGCAGGGCACCAGCCAGGGGCGCAACGCGATCGGCGGTGCCATCATCGTCAACAGCGCCGACCCGAATTTCGATGGTTTCGACGGTCGAGCCCGTGCGGCTGCGGGTGAGCTGGGTGAGCGACGCATCGCCCTTGCCCAGAACATCGAGCTTGTCGACGACGTTCTCGCGGTTCGGCTGGCCGGAGAGCACCGCGAAATCGATGGCTGGGTCGAAAACCCGATCCGTAACGATGACGAATATGATGCCCGCGAAGCGACGATGTTGCGCGGCAAGATTCTCTGGCAGCCGGTCGAGAGCTTTCAGGCGCTGCTGACGAGTCGCTACACCGACAGCGTTGGCGGCGAGGACCTGGTCGACTTCACGCAATTTCCGGATCGGCGGGTCAACCTCTCGAACCGGATCGGCGAGGAGGGCTCCGTCCACCGCATCAACACGCTGAAACTTGACTGGGAGGCGACCGACCGTCTGGCCGTGACGGCCATATCGACGCTGTATGATCATGACTACACGCGCCGGGAAGATATCGACCAATCCCCGGCTGAGGCCGGCTTTCTGGAGCGCCTTCAGGATGATGAAAGTGTGGTTCACGAACTGCGCGCTACCTATGACGCAGAGCGTTGGCGCGGAGTTGCCGGCTTCTATTACGGCAACTTCATCAACCGCTCCGATGACCTGATCACGGTACCGGTGTCCTTTCTCGGGGTCCCGGTCGATCTGCTTCAGCAGCTCGGCATCGATCCTGCGTCGAGCATCTTCCAGGACCGCCGCAACAAGTCCAGCGATACGAACCTCGCCGGCTTTGCAGAGATCGAATTCAATGTGACGGACCGCCTGACCCTGATCGCGGGGGCACGTTATGACAGCGAAACGCGGACCAACGCTTCGCAGCTTTCAACGCGCTCCGCGGTCCCGCTGCCGCCTTTCCTTCCGCTGCCGCCCGATGAAATCGAAGCTTCCACGGCCGAGTTCGAGGCGTTCCTCCCGAAGATAGGGGTACGCTATGAACTGCAGGACAATCTGAGCTTCGGTTTCGTGGCACAACAGGCCTATCGGGCCGGAGGCCGCTCCATCTCGACCGTTTCGGCCACGGTTGCCGATTTCGACCCTGAATTCGCATGGACCTATGAAGGTAGCGTGCGTGCCCTGCTCTGGCAGGAGCGTGTGGCACTTTCTGCGAATGTCTTCTACACGCGCTGGACGGATCAGCAGCTTTCCCGCGCGCTCGATCCGCTGGTGCCAATCGACACGATCACGGTCAACGCCGGGGAATCAGAGCTTTACGGGGCCGAGGCCTCGGTCGATGTCATCGTGACGGAAGGCCTGACGGGGTTTTTCAGCCTCGGCTTGCTCGAAACCGAATATGTCGATTTCCGAAGCGCCACGGGCGACCTCACCGGCAATGAATTCGCGCTCGCTCCCTCGGTGTCGCTGAGCTTTGGGGCCGATTATCGTCATCCGAGCGGGTTTGTGGCGCGGGCCGATGCTGCCTATACCGGCGAACGGTTCTCTGACCCGGAGAACAACGCCGATGGCGAGATGGACTCCTATTGGGTGACCAACGCGAAGATCGGTTATGAGCAGGAACGCTGGAGCGCCTTCGTCTATGCGCGCAACCTGTTCGACGAGGATTACCCGGCTCAGATCCAGACCACGGTCCTTCAGGCCCGCACCGCAGAGCCCCGTGTGGTGGGGATCGAGATCAACGTCTCTTGGGGGTCGTGAGGCGATGGCCGGCTGGTTGGGAGTTGTCGCACTGGCTGGCAGCATTGTCGGGCTCGGGCTTGCCACGCGGGGGCGCCAGGACCGCCACCACCTCTGGCTCGTCGCCGGATGGCTGGCATTTGTCTTGGCACTGATTGCCGGCTCGATCTGGCGCGGCCCGGAAATCGGTATCGCCTTTGTGCTGCTGGCGCTTTCCCTGTTTGCCTATGTCGGTGTCGCGATCGGCCTTGAGCGGAAACCACCCCGGGCACGCCCGGCGCGCAACGCGGCCTTCGAGCCCGAACTCACTGATCCCGAACAACGCCCCGTGCGCTGGGTGCGCGGCGTTGTGCGAAGCCTGATTGCCTTCCTTGTCGCGGGCTCCGCTGCAGCGGGTGTTGGTCTGTCAATCGCCGTTTACCTGCCAATCAATGAAATCGACCGGCTGGCACTGGGCGGAATCGTTGTACCGACCATCTGGGCGGCCGGCATGGCGTGGACGCTGGCAGAAACACGGCTGGTGCGGGCTTTCGTCCCGATGATGGCTGTGGCTGCAGTCGGGATCGGGGCGGCCTTTCTGGCATGAGCGAAGCTTCACTCAAGCCATCTGCCAGGAGACGTCCGATCTGGCCGAAAGTGCCGGCGCGTTTCGTGGCTGCAATGCTGGCAGGGCATTCCGCCCTTGGTCTCGCCTTCGCAGCCCTTCTTTATATTGTCTGCCTCACCGGCACGATCGTTGTCTTCTCCCATGAGCTGGAGCGCTGGGAACATCCGGAAGGTTATCTGACCAGCGAGGTCGCGCCGGCGACCGTTCAGAGAGCTCTCGACAACGCCCTTGCCTCTGCCGAAGCGCGCCATGGCGGGGCCCATGACGTGATGATCAACCTTCCCTATCCGGAATTGCCGCGCTTTTCCGTGCGCTTTTACGATCCGCACCGCGACATCGATACGACCGTTCTGCTTGCCGAAGACGGGACGCCGGGCGTACCCGTCTCCACGCCGGCAACCGATTTCCTCGTTCTCCTCCATACCGATCTTCATATTCCCGGGAGCTGGGGTCGGTTTCTGGTTGGCCTCACGGGTGTAACGCTTCTCGCGTCCCTGTTTTCCGGCATGATGAGCCATCCGCGCATCTTTCGCGATGCATTCACGCTGCGGCGCGGTGGTTCAAGGCGGCTCGAAGAGGCCGATCTCCACAATCGCCTGAGTGTCTGGGGCCTGCCTTTTCACCTTGTCGTCACGCTGACCGGCGCGATACTCGGACTGGCGACCCTGATCCTGAGCGTTCTGGCCTTCGCGGCGTTCGATGGCGACATCGAGCGAGCGACCGCAGCGCTGTCCGGCCCTTCGATTGCGGATGATCCAGCACCGGCGCCGCCACCCGCCATCGGCGCGGTGCTCGAAGCCGAGCGGGCCCGCATGAACGGCACCATCACCAGCCTGCGGATCGCCCATATCGGGGAGAAAGGACAATCGATCACGGTACAGGGCGAGACCCGCGATCATCTGGCTCTGGTTGATCTGGCGACGCTCGATGCGGCGGGCACGCGCCTGGCGGAGCCGGTGATCCTCGACGGCCCGTTTGGCCATCAACTCGTCGCCGCCTTTTCAGCGCTTCATTATGGATGGTTCGGGCACGGGCTGGTCAAACTCGCCTATGGGATCCTGGGTCTGGCCCTGACGGTTATCGTCTCCGGCGGGGTGACGATCTTTGTGGAGCGCCGCCGGGATCAGGGCCGTCCCGTCCCTTTCTGGGCTCGGGCGTGGAGTGCCATTGTCTGGGGTCAGGTGCTGGCCTATGCGGCGGTTGCGCTCGCGGGCCTCGCCGGAACGCAGGACGGGAACACGCTGCTGGGTGTCTACCTTTTCTTCAGCTTGCTGCCCTTTGCCGGTGTCGGCATCAACACGGAGCCGCTGGCCTTTTCACGTTTCTGGCGCGGGACCGCTGGAGCTGCCGTCCTGCTCGTCCCGGTGATGCATGTCGCGATGTGGGCCGAGGCGTCCGACGATCCGATGGCCTGGACGGTGAACGCATCAATTGGCGCCATTGGCCTTGTGCTGGCAGGGTCAGCCCTGCAACCGAGAAAGTCTGTGTTGCGCCTTGCTGAGAGGCTCGGGCAAGCCTGACGCGCCCATCGCGGGGCCTCATGGTCATGTTTAACCTCATTGAGCGTGCTGCGCGAAAGCGCAACGCACCACGGGACGAGAACCAGCACTCGAAGGCCTGAAAAGGCTGCTGCGGAGGGGTGGCGTCGACCCCAGGCATGGATCTGCCTTGCCCTCGCGGGCCGACCGCCAACCTCTGTGGGCGTACAATCGTCCTGAGGCAAAGATGACCGACCCCGCCGCCCACAAGGCCGAAATGAAGAAGGTGCAGGAAGCGCACCGCCAGAAGATGGCCGAACTGCGCAATCCCGAGCGCGGTCTGGTGCTGGTCCACACCGGCAATGGCAAGGGCAAGTCGTCCTCGGCCTTCGGGGTGATCGCCCGGGCGCTGGGCTGGGGTCAGAAGGTGGGCGTCGTGCAATTCATCAAGGGCGACTGGAAGACCGGCGAGAAGAGCTTTTTTGCCCGCTTTCCCGATGAGGTCGTCTGGAAGACCATGGGCGAGGGCTTCACCTGGGACACCCAGAATGCAGAGCGCGACCGCGCCGCCGCCGAGGCCGCGTTCGACGAGGCACGCACCCTGCTGGCCAGCGGCGAGTTCGACCTCGTCGTGATGGACGAGATCAACATCGCCCTGCGCTATGGCCTGCTGAGTGTCGATACCGTGCTGGCGGGGCTGGAGGCACGCGCCAAGCGCACGGCCGCCGTCCTGACCGGCCGGGATGCGCCCCCGGCTCTGATCGAGGCGGCTGACCTCGTCAGCGAGATGGTGGAGATCAAGCACCCCTTTCAGGCCGGCATCATGGCCCAGAAGGGCATCGACTACTGACCTCCCCGTCAGCTTTGCCCTTTGACAGGACAGGCGCGCGCAGCTAAAAGCTTCCCCCGGACGGTTCCTGCGCGAGCAGGCGAAGAGGGAACACCGGTGCGAGCCCGCATGGGCACAAGTCCGGGGCTGTACCCGCAACTGTCAGCGGCGAGCAAGGCTGCCATCATGCCACTGGGTGCATCGCATCTGGGAAGGCGGCAGCCAAGCCTTGACCCGTGAGCCAGGAGACCTGCCGTCCACGTCGCACGACCCGAGGGGCGGGAGTTCTCCATGGGGCGCGCGGAAAATCGTTGTTTTCCCGTGATCAGGCGACATGACAACGGCGCGGTGGGCGCAGGCCGGGACCCGGCATGCGCGTTGTGCCCTGTTCCCTGGTCGCCTCGTCGCCCGCCCGGCGCGGCCTGAATGGGAGAACATGCATGTTCCTTCAGCGATGGCGGGCGGCCAGCATCCTGCCGCTTGCCCTGATCCTTGTCCCGACCTTCCCTCAACTGGCACACGCCCAGACCCTGCCCGAGAGGCGGGATGACATCACCGTGACAGCCACCCGCCTGGAAAAGGTCCTGAGCGAGGTCGGCACCTCCACCACGGTGCTGGAGCGCCCGCAGCTCGACCGCTCGGCCTTTGCGCTTGATGCGCTGCAGACGGCGCCGGGCGTCACCATCAACCAGAACGGGGCCTTTGGCGGCACGGCCTCGGTCCGTATCCGTGGGGCCTCATCGGAACAGACGCTCGTGCTGATCGACCGGGTGCCGGTGAACGACCCCACCTCCCCCGGCGGTGGCTATGATTTCTCGACCCTCGATACCGACGCCATCGAGCGCATCGAGATCCTGCGTGGCGCGCAATCGACGCTCTGGGGCACCGATGCCATCGGCGGGGTGGTCAGCGTCACCACAAGGCGGCCCGAGGCGGAGGGTCTCACGGTCACCGGCTTTGCCGAGGGCGGCAGTTTCGCGACCTTCCGGGGCGGTGCGGCGCTCGAAGGCGGGCAAGGTGCTGGCCGGTTCCGGCTGGGTGCCACGGGTATGACCACCGAGGGCATTTCCAGGGCCGAAGAGGAGGACGGCAATCCGGAAGAGGACGGCTATGAGGCCTATACCCTCACCGCTTTCGGATCCTATGACCTTGGCGCGGCCGGGGCGATCGAGGCCAGCTTGCGCTATGTCGATGCCGAGACCGAATTCGACAGCTTCGGCTTAGAGACCGGTGTGCAGGACGGGGATGAAGTGGCGGAAACCGAACAGTTTTCGGGAAGCGTGATCTATGACCTGCCGCTGCTTCAGGACCGGCTGGTGAACACGCTTCAGCTTGGATATGCCAGCATTGACCGGGAGAACTTCACCGATGGTGCTCCCTCCTTCGATGCGGAAGGGGAACGCTGGGTCTTCCGCTATCAGGGCACGCTCGACCTCACCGAGGCGGTGCGGCTGGCTATCGGCGCCGAGCATGAAGAGGCAGAAGGCAATGATGATGATGCAGGCATCACGAGCCTGTTTGCGCTCGGCGAATGGCGCCCGATCGAGGGCCTGTCCCTGACCGGCGGGCTGCGCCATGACGATGCCGAAAGCTTTGGCGAGGAGGTCACGGGCAAACTTGCCTTCTCCTGGGAGGCGACCGAACAGCTCCGCTTTCGGGGTACTTACGGCACCGGCTTCAAGGCACCGACGATCTTCCAGAAGACCTTCTTCTGTTGCGGGGCGACGGCCCCGAACCCGAACCTGCAGGCCGAAACCAGCAGCGGCTATGATCTGGGGCTCGATCTGTCCCTGCTTGAGGACAGGCTGGCGCTGGAGGTGACCTGGTTCGAGCAGGATGTGGAGGATCAGATCACCTTCGATTTCGCACGCGGCGGCTATCTGAACCTTGCCGAGGTCGAAACGCGGGGGATCGAACTGGCCGGGGCCGTGGAGATCACCCCGGCGCTCGCCCTGACGGCCAGCGCGGCCTGGATCGAGGCCGAGGACGGCAGCGGCAATGATCTGATCCGCGTGCCCGAATTTACCGCCTATACGGCCATCACCTACAGCCAGGGTCCGTGGGATGGCCAGCTGAGCCTGCGCCATACAAGCGAGGAAGAAGACAGCTTCGGCACAGCCGATGCCTGGACACGCCTCGATGCCAATCTGGGCCGCGATCTCACCGACCGGATCGAGCTTTATGTCCGGGCCGAAAACCTGCTCGACGCCGAGTATCAGCAGATCTTCGGCTATGGCACGCCCGGCCTCTCGGCCTGGGCCGGCATCCGGTTGCGGCGATGATTCGGACGGCCGTCGCCCTCCTCTTCCTGCTCGCCGGGCTGATGCCGGGTGGCCGGGTGGCGGCCGATCCGCTGCCGCATGTGGTCTCGCTCGACTATTGTGCGGATCAATATGTGCTGGCGCTGGCAGACCGTGGGCAGATCCTGGGCATCGCGACCGGGCCGGATGATGCGTGGAGCGCCCTTAGGAAGCGCGCCCGTGGCCTGCCGCGCCTGCGCAACGCTGCCGAGGATGTGCTGGCCCTGAAGCCCGATCTGGTCGTGCGCAGCTATGGCGGCGATGCCCGCGCCCGGGCCTTCTATCAGCGTCTTGGGCTGAAGGTGCACAACATCGGCTTTGCCGATGATTTCGACGCCGTGGCGCGGATGGTGACCGAGACCGCTGCTGCACTCGGTCAGCCCAGGAAAGGGCGCGCGCTGGTCGCGTCGATGCAGGCGGATCTGGCAGCGGTGGATCGCAGCCGCGCCAATCCCCGTGTCCTCTATGTCACGCCGGCCGGGGTCACGACCGGTTCCGGCACCATGATGCATGCGATCCTGGAGGCGGCCGGGTTCATCAACATCGCGGCCGAGGCAGGCCGCAGCGGCTGGCATGATCTGCCGCTGGAGCAGCTGGTGATGGCGCCGCCCGACCTCATCGTCACCGGCTTTTTCGGCATGGCGACCGATCATCTGGACAATTGGAGCCCGACACGGCACCCGGCCCTGCGCGACGTACTGAACGAGGTGCCGAGCGTGCATCTGGATGGCGCCCAGCTCTCCTGCCCCAGCTGGCTGATGGCCGAAGCCGCGCTTGCGGCTCATAAGGCGGTGCAGGAGCAGCAGCGGTGATGCGGAGCCTTCCGCTCAACGCCGCGCTGTCCTTCGCGGCTCTGGGCCTGATCCTGCTCTCCTGTCTGGTGGGGACAGCGCCCTTGCCGGCTGGCGAGGCCCTGGCGGCGTTGTTCGGTGGTGCAGGCGAAGCCGCGCGGATCATTGTTCAGGAAATCCGCCTGCCGCGTGCGCTGGCTGCCTTTCTGGTGGGGGCCGCCCTGGGCGCTTCGGGCGCCCTGCTGCAGGGCCTGCTGCGAAATCCGCTGGCCGATCCCGGCGTGCTGGGCGTCAGCGCGACTGCCGCATTGGGCGCGGTTGTGGCGATCTATTTCAACCTGATCCTCTGGAGTGCCTGGGCGCTGCCTCTTGCCGCCATCGCGGCGGCTTTGGGGGCGACCCTGCTGTTGTTTCTTCTGGGTGCGGGAAGGCTGACACCGGTCCAGCTCATTCTGGTCGGTGTCGGGCTGACGAGCCTTGCCGGTGCGATGACGGCGCTGGCGATGAACCTCGCCCCCAACCCGTTTTCCCTCTCCGATATGGTGAACTGGCTGCTGGGCTCGGTCGCCAATCGCAGCTTTGCCGATCTGGGACTGGCCGCCCCGTTCTGGCTCGCCGGAGCGGTGCTCGCCGCCTGCGCTGCGGGGGGGCTGCGGGCGCTGGCGCTGGGGGAGGCCACGGCCGCCACATTGGGTGCTGATCCGCTGCGGGCGCGGCTTCTGGTCATTCTGGCCGCAGGGCTGCTGACCGGGGCGGGTGTTGCGGTGGCTGGCACCATCGGCTTTGTCGGGATCGTGGCCCCTCACCTCGCCCGCCCGCTGGTGCGCCATGACCCGGCGAGCCTGATCCTGCCCAGCGCCCTGATCGCCGGGCTGATCCTGCTGCTGGCGGATCTCGCACTTCGGCTGCTGCCTTTCGGCGACACGCTCAAGCTCGGCGTGGCGGCGGCCCTGCTTGGCGCCCCGGCTTTTGTATGGATTGCCGCCCATGTGCGGAGCA
>CAZPBH010000042.1:0-10554 GCA_964584645.1 uncultured Rhodospirillales bacterium
TAGTGCAGTCCGGCGCCCGTGAAAAGAAGCATGGTCAGGAACGAGCCCCCTCAAGGAGCTCGGACGGAGATCGCGGTCAGGACCTCAGCCGTCGATCTCTTCTGCCTCGCTCATCGGCTGGTCCGGTTCGTCGAGGGTCAGCGCGCGCGCCTGCTCGACGGTGATCGGGGTGATGCTCTCGATCGGGCAGCGCTGCCCGCGC
Source organism: uncultured Rhodospirillales bacterium (assembly GCA_964584645.1). GTDB lineage: Bacteria > Pseudomonadota > Alphaproteobacteria > CAZPBH01 > CAZPBH01 > CAZPBH01. Next base: position 203 of record CAZPBH010000042.1, read on the forward strand.
ACGATGACGCTATCGAACTTCGTGAGATAGTTGTTGGTCGTCGTGTAGCCGATCGTGTCGGTGAAGCGCAGCCCTGTGCAGGTCGGCCAGACCTTCACGAGATAGGGGTCCTTGTTGACCGGCCCGTAGATCACGAAGCTCTCCCGGTCGACATCCTGCCAGTCGCGGATGCGCGGCACCCAGATGCGATCAGCGTTACGGCCCTGGACTTCGCGGATTTCCAGAGCGACCGCCTCGGCCTCCCCGGCGGCAGCCGGCATGATCGTGAAGATCAGGCCCGCCAGCACCAGCATGGCCATACCCAGCCCGGCGGTCCAGGCAGCCGGGGCATTCTGTGCTTCCACGCGGGCTCTGGCGCGCGTCGCCAGGTTTCCTGTCTTGATCGGGTTCATGCGTTCATCTCCTCCCGTTGGCGGCCCCGGCTCGGCGCGAGGCTTCACCGTGCTTACCCTTGTTCTACGCACGGACGTGCGAGAGGTTCAGCAAAGTTCATGGCAAATTCGGGGCCGAGGGCGGCCCACCCCTGAATGGCCCTGTCGGGCATGACGATGCTTGACTCAGGATGGATGCCGCGCGTAGGTTCCGCGCTTCATCTCCGACAACTCTATTCTCTGCACAGGTGATCCCGTCATGGCCAACCATGCCTCGGCCGAAAAGCGTATTCGTCGCAACGCCCGCCGCGCTGTCATCAACGGTGCCCGGCGCGCGCGCATCCGCACCTTCCTGCGCCAGGTCGAGGAAGCGATTTCCGGCGGTGATGCCAAGCAAGCGGTTGAAGCCCTCAGGGCCGCACAACCCGAACTGCAGCGCGGTGTGACCAAGGGTATCGTGCCCCGCAACACCGCTGCCCGCAAGATCTCGCGGCTCAACAAGCGGATCAAGGCGCTGGCCTGACCCGGAGCGGCAGACAAACTGCCCACTGCTTTTACACGAACAATACACAGATTTATCCACAATCTTCTGTGAATGCCCTATTTTGACTTGGGCATGACTGGGGTCAGGCGAGGAACGATTATTTCTTTTGTTCGTGTTCCCGTTTCGATCTGATTGCGTGACATGAGAGCCGGGGTTACTCTCTTCGTCACTCGAGCCCGACCGCCATGGCGGGGCGAGTGACGGCGTTTCCCCCCGCCGCGATCCGACGAACCTGATCTCCATGCGCTGGCATGGACCCCCGGAGCATGATCATTCCATGTTGCGGGCGGCATGACCGACGGCTCCTGACATGAGCTGACGGGCGGTGATCTCGTTCCATGATGGTGCGCGGTATCGCAGGGTTCTTCGTCCGGACCCCTGCGGCCTCTCGGGCTACGTCGACAGGGTTGTTTGTCTTTGGGACCGTCAGCGGCACACCTCGGGTGGAAGCGGCTGGCGGAAGGGATTGAAGTCCGGTTGCGGTTTCCCCTCGGCATCCGCGGCCGCAGGCAAAGACGGAGGAAGGTATGGGAGCTGCAGGACCAGGCACGAGCCTGCCCGCACAATCCAAGGCAGCCATCGCTGCACAACGGATCGGAACCAACCGACCAGGAGGCTTCATGAACCAGGCATACCCCACACCCCAGAGCCGGGCACGGCTCGCCAACCTGCCGGACCCCCTGCCGGAATCCCTCCTGGAATCATGGCATCGCGAGGCGCGCTGCCCGGAAGGCCGCTAGAACCTCCTCCCGCCCGGCAGCCGGAGCGCATCAGCACCCGCGCCGTTCGTCAGGAAAACGCACCCGCCTTGCGCGCCGGGCCAGCAGGCCCGGCACCAGCCGCCGGTGCATGGAAACGCATCCCGGGCCAAACTCTCGGCCACGGCCCGCAGCAGGATCATGACGCCACGATGCAGGACAATCTCAATTCCGAAACCGACGCCCCTCCCCGAACAGCCAGCGCTGCCGGCGGCGACCTTCAGGTCCAGTGGACACAGGTCCGCAACTGCCTGCGCGACGCGATCAGCGACGCCGCCTTCCGCAGCTGGGTCGAACCCTTGCGTCCGCTCGGCTTCGACGGCCGCGCCGTCAGCCTTGCGGTGCCAACCCGGCTGATGCGCGACTGGGTGAACACCCACTATACCGACCGGATCCGCCGTGCCTGGACCAGCCGCAATCCCGCGGTCCAGAGCGTGGAGATCGTCGTCACGAAACGTACTGCCGAGGACGGCCCGGGCGCCGCCGATCCGGCAGCCCCCGCCCCTGCTCCCGCATCAGCACCAGCCGGAACGCGGACCAGCGCGGCCGCCTCCTCCGCCGAACCCGCGAGCTATGCCGAGGAACCGGGCGAAAGCCTGCAGGCCGGCCTCGACCCACGTTTCACCTTCGGCAATTTCGTCGTCGGCAAGCCCAATGAATTCGCCTATGCGGCCGCGCGAAGGCTGGCCGACAGCGACCAGATCCCGTTCAACCCGTTGTTTCTCTATGGCGGGGTTGGCCTCGGCAAGACGCACCTGATGCATGCCATCGCCTGGGCGCTGCGCGAACGCGACCCGGAGCGGAACATCGTCTACCTCTCGGCCGAGAAGTTCATGCATCGCTATGTGCGCGCGCTGCAGGACAAGTCGACCGTGACCTTCAAGGAACAGTTCCGCAGCGTCGATGTGCTGATGATCGACGATATCCAGTTCTTCTCCGGCAAGAACAACACGCAGGAAGAGTTCTTTCACACCTTCAACGCGCTGATCGACCAGGGCCGCCAGATCGTGCTTTCCGCCGACAAGAGCCCGAGCGATCTGGAAGATATCGAGGAGCGCCTGCGTTCGCGCCTCTCCTGGGGTCTGGTGGCCGACATCCACCCGACGACCTACGAGCTGCGGCTGGGCATCCTGAACGCCAAGGCCGAACAGCTGGGCGTGCAGGTTGCCCCCCGGGTGCTGGAGTTCCTGGCCCACAAGATCACTTCCAACGTCCGCGAGCTCGAAGGCGCGCTGAACAAGATCAAGGCGCATGCCGAGCTGGTCGGCCGGCCGATCACGCTGGAGACCACCCAGGAGGCGCTGCGCGATGTGATCCGGGCGCATGAGCGGCGCATCACCATCGACGAGATCCAGCGCAAGGTGGCCGAGCATTTCAATATCCGGGTGGCCGACATGAGTGCAGCCGGTCGCCGCCGGACCGTGGCGCGTCCCCGGCAGGTGGCGATGTACCTCGCCAAGACCCTGACCGAGAAATCCCTGCCCGAAATCGGCCGGAAATTCGGCGGGCGCGATCACACCACCGTCATGCACGCGGTCAAGAAGATCGAGGAGCTGACGGCCGCTGACCGCAGCTTTGCCGAGGATGTCGAGCTGCTGCGCCGCACGCTCGGGGGCTAGAGCTGATCCCCGCTTTCGGATTGAAGGTGGGGATCGCCTGCCAGCGCAGCTTCACCTGAGCGGTCTTCGGATGATTTCGGTTTGCGGCGGCGCGGGCAGGCTGTAAACCGGCAGGCCATGACCAACGCGCCCGACCCCCTGAATGCTGGCGATGACAAGGCTGGCGATGACAGAACCGTCATGGAGACTGGCCCGGCTCCGGCCGCCGCCGACCCGCCCTGGCCAAAGCCTGCCTATGCCTGGACGGTCGTAGCGATCCTGTTTCTGGCCAACATCAACAGCTATATCGACCGCTTCATCCTCAACCTGATGATCGGGCCGATGAAGGCCGACCTGAACCTGAGCGATGTTCAGGTCAGCCTGTTGCTGGGGGTGGCGTTCGGGCTGTTCTACACGATCATGAGCCTGCCGCTCGGCCGGATGAGCGACATCTTCAGCCGGCGGTGGGTGATGGTGATCGGCACCTTCTTTTTCTCCTGCATGACACTCGCCAGCGGCATGGCGAAGAATTTCGGCCAGCTCTTCGCGGCCCGCGCCGGTGTGGGGATCGGCGAGGCCAGCCTGACCCCTGCCGCCTATTCGCTGATCGCCGATTATTTCCCGCGCGAGCGCCGCGCCCAGGCCATCGCCGTGTTCACGATGGGGGCGTTCCTTGGCATCGGCTCGGCCTTCATCATCGGCGGTCTGGTCGTCAGCTGGGTGCTGGACACGGGCGATGTGGTGCTGCCGGTCATCGGGCCCGTCTTCGCCTGGCAGCTTGCCTTCTTCATTGTCGGCATCCCGGGCTTCCTGATCTGCCTATTGCTGCTGTTCATCCGGGAGCCGGTGCGCCGTGGCGGCGAGGTGACCCGGGCGGCCGTGCCGATCCGTGAGGTCGCCGGCTTCCTGGTCAGCCATGCCGGGCTGTTCGTGCCGCTGATCGCCGGCTTCAGCTTTGTGACACTGTCGGCCTATGCGTCAAGCTCGTGGTCGGCGGAATTCTTCATCCGGACCTATGGGCTCGACCGCGCCGAGACCGGGCTGATCTACGGCCTTCTGGTGATCATCTTCAACACCGGTGGCGCGCTGGTCGGCGGCTGGTGGTCGGACCGGATGACAAAACGGGGTGTCGAGGATGCGCCGATGCGGGTGACCGCCATCGCTGTCGCCTGCTCGACCCTGCCGGCGGCGACGGCCCCGCTGATGCCGGAAGCCTGGATGGCGATTGCCCTGCTGGCGCCGGCGCAGTTTTTCGCCAGCATGCCCTTTGCGCTGGTGGGGGCGGCGATCCAGCAGGTCACCCCGAACCGGCTGCGCGGGCAGATGAGTGCCTTCTACCTGTTCGCCATCAACGTGGTCGGGCTGGGGCTGGGCCCGGTGACGGTTGCCCTGTTCACGGACTTCCTGTTTCAGGATGAGGCGCAGCTGCGCTATTCGCTGGCGCTGGTCAACGGGCTGTGCGCGCCGATTGCCGCCCTGCTTCTTTGGCAGGGGCTGCGCGCCTATCGCAGCGCCCGCAGCTACGCCTAAGTGAAGGGGCAAGCAGAACACAAGGGAGGCACCATCCATGACCGCCAGCACCGCCACGCAGCCGGCCGGCCCCTTCGCCCTGATGGATCCGGCCACCACCGGCTGCCCGTTCGCCTGGTACCGCCACATGCGCGAGGATGCCGGCGGGGTGTGGCGCGATGAGGAAAGCGGCATCTACATCGTCGCCTCCTATGACCTGATCCGCGAGGCGACCCAGAAGCCCGAGATCTTCTCCAACAATGTCGATCAGCAGGGCCTGCGCCCGGGCGGGTTACCGGCCGAGGCGCTGGCGATCCTGAAGCAGCTGCGCCCGCTGCCCCCCACCATGGTCACCAATGATCCGCCCTCCCACGGGCGCTACAAGGCGCTGGTGGACAAGGCCTTTTCCCCCGGCCGGGTGAAGAAGATGGAAGACTATGTCCTCAAGCTCGTCGACGATCTGATCGACGGCTTCGAGGGCGAGGGCGCGGTCGAATTGCTGGAGCACTTCGCCATCCCGCTGCCCGTCGGCGTGATCTCCGATCAGGTCGGCGTGCCGCGCTCGGAGATGCTCCGCGTCAAGGCCTGGTCGGATGCCGCCATCGACTTGCGCGGGCTGATGACCACCGATGAGCGCGTCGTCGAATGCGCCAATCTGATGAAGGATTTCCAGGCCTATTTCCTCGACGCCATCGCCGAGCGCCGCGCCAACCCGCGGGACGACATGCTGACCGACCTCGTTCAGGCCGAAGTGGCGGGCGAGCAGAAGATGAACGAGGATGAGCTGCTCTCCGTCCTCATCCAGCTGATGGTCGCCGGCAATGAGAGCACGACCAACGCGATTGCCTCGGGCGTCATGCTCATGTGCCAGCGCCCCGAGGTGCAGGCGCAGATCAAGGCCGATCCGCGCGCGCTTCAGATCTTCGTGGAGGAGGTGCTGCGCCTGGAAGGCCCGGTTCAGGGCAGCATGCGCAAATGCCTGACCGACACCGAACTCGGCGGGGCGAAGATCCCGGCCGGCGCCCATGTCCAGATGCGCTGGGGGGCCGGCAACCGCGATGGCTGCGCCTTCAAGGGTGACCCGGACGCGGTGGACGTGACCCGGCAGGAAGCACGCCAGCATCTGAGCTTCGGCAACGGCATCCACTATTGCATCGGCGCCAATCTGGCGAAGGGCGAGATGCGCATCGCCTTTCGCCGGCTGGTCGAGAGGCTGAGCCCGATCCGCTTTGCCGAAGGCCAGGCCGATACCCTGCACCACGCGCCCAGCTTCTATCTGCGCGGGCTCAAGGAGCTGAACATCGCCTTCGGGTGAGCATCGTTTCTTTTGCCCGCAGCACCGGTTTCGGCTAATTTACTTGGCATGGCAGATGAAGCCCCATCGAACCGCGATGCCAAGCTCTCGCTGGAGATCCCGGTCGAGCATCACAGCGACACAGACATATTGCGGCTGCCGGCAGGGATGATTCCTTCCCAGGATCATGTGGCCGTGCGGCGCGAAGGCGGGCGGTTGGTGATCGAGGCGGGCACAACCAGGGCCGCCCACTTTATCAAGCAACTACGGCTCCTTGGCCCTGTGGACGAACGCTTTCCCGACATCGACGACCCGTTGCCCGAAGCCGTCACGCTTTAGGCCGTGCGCTATCTGCTGGATACGGACACGCTCTCCGAGATGATGCGCAACCCGCAGGGCGCTGCTGCTGAAAAATCCTTCCGCTCCGGCATTGATCAACAAGCCACAAGCGTGATTGTCGCGGGCGAGCTGCATTTCGGAGCGGAGGCCGTTTCTTCCGCAAGGCTGCGCTCTCGCGGGCAAATGATCGGGGCCAACGATCTTTGGATTGCGGCTCACGCCCGCGCCCTGGGCCTGATCCTGGTCACGGGCAATACAAGCGAATTCAGCCGGGTGAGCGATCTTCAGATTGAAAACTGGATCATGTGATCTCCGGCAGGCCCTGCAGCCCCTCATCCAGCGGCACCCGGAAGGTCTTGAGCACGACCGAAACGAGGATGAACTGGCAGGTCACGAAGACGAAATCGATCAGTGTGGCCTCGTCATAATGCCGGGCGAGTTCGGCCCAGGCTTCCTCGCCGATTTCCCAATCCCGCTGGATATCGTCGACAGCTTGCAGGATCGCCCGGTCGCGCGCATCCCATGAGGGCGCGCCCGGCCCCGTGCAGATCGCGATCAGCTCCTCTTGCGTGACGCCGCATTTCAGCGCCACGCGGCTGTGCTGACCCCATTCGTAATCGCTCTGGCAGTTCCAGGCGACGCGGCAGATGGCGATCTCGCGCTCACGCGCGCCCATCAGATTGTCGAACAGGATGTGGTTGCCGAACACCACCCAGTTCTTCAGCGTCGCCGGCGAATGCGCCAGCACCTTGTGGATGTTGAAGGGCGGGTTCCAGCGGCTGAGGATCGCGCGCGCTTCCTCGTTCCAGTCGGCTTCCTCAAGCGGGGCGATGCGTGGTGCGTCCATGTCGGCTCTCTCTCCCGTCCAAATCCGGCATTCCCTGACCTACATAGGGCGGAACGGAGTTTCATCCCGCAGGCGATTTGCCTGAGGGAGACAAAAAACCATGAAGAGGGAGCATCATGCCGAAGGCGCCGCCAACCGATCTCGTGGCCGATCTGCCCCGACACTGGGCCGCGACCCAGCCGGACAAGGTCGCCTTCATCTCCGGCGGTCGGGAGACGACGTTCCGGCAGGTCGATGACATCGCCACGCGCATCGCCAACGGGCTGCGCGCAGCGGGGGTGAAGAAGGGCGACCGCTTCGGCTATCTCGGCCCCAATGCGGATCGCTATTATCAGGTGCTGCTGGGCGGGGCGAAGGCCGGGGCGGTGCTCGTCAGCCTGAACTGGCGCCTTGCACCGCCGGAGCTGGCCCATGTGATCGAGGATTCGGGCGTCGAGATGATCTTCGTCCATCCGCGCTTCGAGGAACTGGCAGCCAAGGCCTTCGACCGGCTGGGCCGGACGGTCCCGACCATCTCCACCGAGGAGGATTTCGACCATTTCCTGGAGGTGCAGAGCGGCAAGGACCCGATGATGGCGCTGGAGGCGCGCGATCCGGTGGTGCAGCTCTATACCTCCGGCACCACCGGCAAGCCGAAGGGGGCGGTGATCCCGCATATCGGGCTCACCTATCAGAGCCGCTCGGAAGAGGTGATCGGCGGCTGGTGCGAATGGGGCGATGACGAGGTCAACCTCGTGGGCCTGCCCACATTCCACATCAGCGGCACGGCGGGCGGAATGACCGGATTCCGGCGCGGTGCGACGGTGGTGATCATGCCGCAGATCGATGTCGAGACGGTGATCGACTTCATTCCGCGCTATCGGGTGACGCGCACGCTTCTTGTGCCCGCCGTGCTGAAGATGGTGCTGGACCATCCGAAGGCCGAAGCGGCCGATTTCAGCTCGATGCGCGTCTTGTCCTATGGCGCCAGCCCGATGCCCGCCCAGCTGATGGCGCGCGCCCAGGCGAAGTTCGGCTCAGGCTTCTGCCAGATGTACGGCATGACCGAGAATTCGGGCCTCGCGACATATCTGCCGCCCGAAGACCATTCCACCGAGGGCAATGAACGCATGCGTTCTGTCGGCAAGGCCTGGCCGGGCTTCAACCTGCGCGTTCGGAAGCCCGATGGCACCATCGCCGCCCCGCGCGAGGTGGGCGAGGTCGAGGTCAACGCGCCTACCACCATGATCGGCTATTGGAAGATGCCCGAGGCCACGGCCGAGACCATCGATGAAGAGGGCTGGCTGGCCACGGGCGACGCCGGCTGGCTGGACGAGGACGGCTATCTCTACCTGTTCGACCGGGTGAAGGACATGATCATCTCGGGCGGGGAGAACGTCTATCCGGTCGAGGTTGAGACCTGCCTGCTGGAACATCCCGGCATCGACGAGGTTGCCGTGATCGGCGTGCCAGATGAAAAATGGGGCGAGGCCGTGAAGGCCATCATCGTGCCCAAGGGCGAGCCCCCGCTGGCCGAGGAGATCATCGCCTTCGCCAAGGAACGCATCGCCGGCTACAAGGCCCCGAAGAGCGTCGATTTCGTCGACGCCCTGCCTCGCAATGCCAGCGGGAAGGTGCTGCGCAAGGATTTGCGCGCCCCCTATTGGGAAGGCCGCGACCGGCCGATCGGGTGAGGCTCAGCCCTCCTCATCGAAGGCGATGCCGTAAGGCGCGGCCTGATCCTTGAGGATTTCGGTGATCTGGGCGTTGAAGGCGGCGTCGGCATCCTTGCCGTTGGTACGCCGCCACTCGGCCAGCCAGGCCTCGCGGCTCCCGGCCAGCTCGCTCAGCTGGGAGGTGATGGCACTGCGTTCGCCCTCCAGCTCGGCGATCTTCGTCTTCTGGTCGTCAGGCGAAAGGCCCTGCAGGGCCTTGGGCAGCTGCTCGCCGACGAGCTTCCCAAGCTCGACCGCCCCGGCCTTGAGGTCCTGCAACAGATCGCCCTGCCCGCTGATGCTGGCGCCTTCGCCGGCGGTCTTGCCAAGGAAGGTGGCGCGGTCGGCCGCGACCTCGGCACTGAAGCCGCGCGTTGCCGCCAGGGTTTCCTCGACCCGGGCCTGCTGGCTACGGTCGCCATAGGGCAGCACCGTTTCCTGCAGACGGATGTTCAGCGCGCGGATATCGCCATCGAAGGGCGTCGTCGGGGCGGCCGCGCGCATGCCGACAGGGATGGCCACGAACCGGCCCTTGCTGGCGGCCTCGATCTCCTGCCAGACGGCCTTGGTGATGTCGTTGTTTCCGGCCAGCACGGTGTTGATGGTGATGCCCTTGGCGCGCGCCTGCTCGACGATCTGGGGCCAGTGCGGCTCATCGGGGTATTCCTGCGGCGGGGCGTCACCGACAAGGAAGATCGCCTTCAGATCATGGCAGCCCTCCGACCAGTTCAGGCCGTGCACGGCATCGAACAGCGCCTTGTTGACCGATTCCGGGAAATCGCCGCCGCCACCGGCCTCGAAGGCCAGCAGATCGGCATAGACGGCGTCGATATCGGGGGTCAGATCGGTCAGGGTCGTGACATAGGCATCGCCCCGGTCGCGATAGCCGACCAGACCGAAACGGATCGCCGGCACATCCCGCGCCGCCGCCATCGCCGAGGCAATCCCCCAGATCGTGTCCTTGGCATCGCCGATCAGGGCGGACATCGAGCCTGTGGTGTCCAGCACGAAGGCCACCTCCACCGCCGGCTCAAAGGCAACCCCGCCATCGCTGACGAGATGCGGGCCATCGGAACAATTGGCGCGGGCCGCCCCCGGCAGGGCCAGGGCAAGCATCGCAAGGACAGGCAGAAGGCGGTGCGACATGGCAGAAGATCTCCCGGATCCGGCAGCTGGGGAGGTTCCCTTCTGCTCCCTCAACGGGGCACGGTGCGGGCCGATTTGAGGCCATATCGGGGCTGCGGCCTTGATCCACCCCGGTTCCGGCCAATGTGCAGGTATGCACGCTCGCTCATCGTGACGGGAGAGTTCGCGGGTTCGCCCGCGACGCCGAAGGCGCAACCGCCCCGGAAACGCTCAGGCATCAGGGACCGTCGCGAAGGCAGTCGTGCACTCTGG
>CAZPBH010000042.1:10564-11738 GCA_964584645.1 uncultured Rhodospirillales bacterium
GATACAGGGGCGGAGGAGTTGGCCCAAAACCAGAAGCGGTTGGGGAAAGCGGTGTGACCGCTTGGCTTCAACCCGCCGAAGGCGTAAGCTTCGCGCCGATCTGCCGCCAGGAACACAAGGGCAGGTCGCACAGGGAAGTGAATCGCTCAGGCTCATGACAGAGGGGGCTCCCGGCCGGCACCATGTCCGGCCACCAACGGCACGGAGCCCGAAACATCCATGATGGTAACCGAACCCTCCAGTTCCGAAGAACCGGCCTCGCCGGAACCTGCTGCCGGCCCGCCACCCGACGATCCCTCACGGCTGCTGAAGCGCACCGTGCTGCACGATCTGCATGTGGCGATGGGCGCGCGCATGGTGCCCTTCGCGGGCTATGCGATGCCGCTGCATTACCCGCCCGGCATCATCGCCGAGCATCTGCAGGTCCGCGAGAAGGCGGGACTGTTCGATGTCAGCCATATGGGCCAGGCCTTTCTGGGCAGTCGCGAGGGCGGGGTGGCCGAGGCCCTTGAGGAGCTGGTGCCGAGCGAGATCGAATGGCTGGAACATGGCCAGGCCCGCTACACGGTGCTGCTGAATGCCGAAGGCGGGATCGTCGATGACCTGATCGTCACCCGCCCCTATGACGAGGAGCAGCAGGATTATCTCTGGCTGATCGTCAATGCGGCCCGCAAGGAGGTCGATTTCGCCCTGATCCGCGAGGCCTTGCGCGGCCGCGCCAAGCTGGTCGAAGCCCAGGATCGTGCGCTGCTGGCGCTGCAGGGGCCGGCGGCGGCGGGCGTCATGGCCAGGCTCTGCCCGGTGGCGACCGAGCTTGCCTTCATGCACTGCATCGCGACCGTCATCAACGGCCGGCGCTGCATGGTCTGGCGCTCGGGCTATACGGGCGAGGATGGCTTCGAGATCTCGGTCCCGGCCGACGGGGCGCAGGACATCGCCCGGCTGCTGCTGGACCAGCCGGAGGTCGAGCCGGCCGGCCTTGGCGCCCGCGACAGCCTGCGGCTGGAGGCCGGGCTGTGCCTGTATGGCCAGGATCTGAACGAGGCGATCACCCCGGTCGAGGCCGGGCTGCGCTGGCTGATCGGCAAGTCGCGCCGCCCGGGTGGCCAGCATGCCGGCGGCTTCCGCGGCTATGAACGGCTGGTCCGCGAGCTTGAGGAGGGCACGCCCCGCA
>CAZPBH010000043.1:0-11715 GCA_964584645.1 uncultured Rhodospirillales bacterium
CGCAATTCACCGCGCAGGCGCTCGGCCTCTTCGGCTGCCGGCTGGATCAGGGCGGGGTCGGGATTTTCCGGGTCGATCGCCCCGGCGAAAGGCACGAAGAGCTGCATCAGGTCCAGCTCCGGATCGCCCTCGCCAGCAATTCGGCGGTCGCGCAGCAGGAAGATGTGATAGCCGCCGATATCGCGCACCGGCGGGGTGATGCCGCCGACGGGGGCCGCACTCACCGCGCTGGCCAGATTTTCCGGCAATTGCTCGGTTGCCACCCAGCCGAGATCGCCCCCGGCCGCCGCGCCGGCCGATTGGGAGAACTGGCGGGCAAGCGCAGCGAAGGAGGCTCCCTGGCGGATCTGGTCGACGAGCCGTGCTGCGAAAGCCTGCACCTCGCGCTCACGATCCGGGGTGTCGACCGGCAGGAAGATCTCGGCCAGCAGATATTGCGGCTTGCCGATGGCGTTGCTGAGCTCCGCCAGCACCTCGTCGATCTCCTCCTCGGAAATCTCGACCTCCCGGCGCACGGTGCGCTGGATGACGCGGCCCCAGGCGATCTGCGCGCGCAGCTGTGCTTCCATGGTAGCGACAGGGATGCCGTTGCCTTCCAGCTGCTGGCGGAATTCCTCCACACTCAGCCCGTTCTGGGCGGCCAGCGCCTCCATGTTCTCGCGCAGGTCGCTGGGGGCGACGGTGATGTTGAGCCGTTCGGCCTCCTGCAGCTGGATGCGCTCGTCGATCAGGCTGCGCAGCACCTCCGGGCGCAGGCGTTCCCGGGTTTCGGCCGTATCGGGCAGGCCCGAGGCCGCAATGGCCAGCCGCATCCGCGCTTCCAGATCGGAGCGCGAGATGGCTTCCTCGTTCACCACGGCCGCGATGCCGTCGCGCATCTGTTGGGCGTCGGCGGGCTGAAGCGCCGGGAGGAGGGCGCCCGCGAGGCTGAGCAGGGCAATCAGGACAGATTTCGACATCATGGCATCGGTTCGGTTGCGTCTCATGCGGCCGGGAGTGTAGCGCCTACCCGTCCTCGAGATAAAGCAGCGTGCCCAATCCCGCCAGAACCGTGACACCCGCCGGGGTCCAGGCTGCGAGCATGACCGGGATGGCCTCCGACAGACCGAGTGCTTGCACCACATCGCTCAGAAAGAACAGCCCGAAGCCGATCCCGATCCCCGAGCCCACGAGAATCAGGGTCTGGCCACGGCGCGGCGGGCGCAGGGCGACGCAGGCCGCGAGCAGCACCAGCCCCACGAAAAGCAGCGGTTCAGCCATCAGCGCCTGATAGTGAACCCTGAGGCGCGTGGAGGGGAAGCCGGTCGCCTCCAGCGTCTCGATGAACCGGGGAATGTACCAGAAGGACAGCGTCTGAGGCGGGGCGAAGCTGTCCTCGATCTGGCCGACGGTGATGTCGGTCGGCATCCGGTATTCTTCGACAAAGCGCGTATTGCCAAGGCCGTCATGCAGCCAGGCGGCCCCGATCCGCCACGCCCCGTCGACCAGCCGGGCGCTGGCGCCGTCAAGCCGGCCTCTCGGATTCTCATGCGCATCGAAAAACAGGATCAGCACATCCTTGAGCGCCCAGTCCTCGCTGAGCACGGATCGGGCGTGGATCACGGCGGAGCGTCCATCTTCCTCCACCTGCCGCAACCAGAGACCCGTCTCGGAGAGATCGACCGAGCTGACACGGCCGCGCAGATGCCGGTTGTCGAGCTGCTCATACCGGGTGAGGAGCACGCTGCTCACGGGGTTGATCACCGCCAGCTTCAGCCCCGCAATCACCAGCACCATCAGGATGACCGGGAACAGGAACTGCCAGACCGAGATCCCGGCGGCCCGGACCACCACGAGCTCCTGGGTGCGGGTCAGGCGCCAGAAGCTGTGGATCGCTGCGATGAGCACGGCGAAAGCAATCAGCTCCTGCCCGACCTGGGGCAGTTTGAGGATCGACATTTCGAGCACGATGTCGAAGGGCAAATCATCGCGCTTCGCGGCCCGTCGCAGCAGTTCCAGCATCTCGAACAGATAGACGATGGCGAGAAGTCCCCCCATCACCACGAGGAACGCGCTCGTGAACTGCCGCGCGATATAGCCGGAAAGGGTGCCCGAGACCTTCATGCACGGCCTTCGGGAAGGGCGGCGAGCTTTGGCGATGGTGCCGTACCGACCCGGTCCCTCATGAGGGCGATGATGGCGAGGACCGCCGGGAGGATCGAGGCCAGATAGATGAGGATGATGGCCTCCGGCACCCTGCGGGCGAGGTTGACCCCGCCCAGCGAGGCTCCCTGGATCAGCAGGGCAAGCCCGACCGCGATCAGGATACGCTTGCCCTGGCCGCGCCGGTCGATGGGACCGCAGAGCAGGCAGGCCATGGCCACAAGGCCGAGCGCTACCGCGAGCCAGGGGGTCGCCAGCCGGGCATGGAACTCCGCGACCATCGCCTGGGCGTGCCTGCGATCATCCTCCGTCCGTGGCGGGTCGAGCAATTCGGGCAGGGTCCGCTCCGAGGGCTCGCGCCAGCGCGGGGCGATTTCCTCGTCGAGAATGTCGAGATCAAAGGCGTAGCGGCTGAATTCGAGGGTCGAGAGGTTGCCGGTCTCACGCTCGAAGCTCTGACGGCGCCCGTCGGAGACCAGAACCCGCAGCCCGGCCTCCGATTCGACGAGCTGGCCGCGCTCCGCAACGATCGTGATCGGCTCGCTGCCCGGGCGATCCTCGTGCAGGATCAGGCCGCGCAGCTCACCATCGGCGGTGCGTTCGCGGATGTAGACGGTCAGATGATCGTCCACCGGATTGAACACGCCCTCGCGCAGCAGGATGCCGGAATAGTCCGTACGCACGATCTGACGCAGCCGCTTCATCTCGGCATTGGCCGAGGGCGCGGTCCAGCCCTGCAGACCAAAGCCCGCAACCGCCACGAACGAGGCGACAAGCAGACCGGGCAGGGCCAGTGTCCAGCTGCTGCGCCCCGTGGCGCGCAGGATCACCAGCTCATGATCGGTGGCGAGACGATTGTAGATGAACAGCAGGCAGATGAAGCACGCCACCGGCAGCACGACGACCAGCAGGCTCGGGACCGCCAGCGCCACAAGGCGCAGGAACATCATCGCCGGCGCCCCGCCGGCCACCGTCATCTCGAGGAAGCGCAGCGACTGAGTGAGCCAGATCGCGGCCGTCAGGATCGCCGTCACCGCGGCCAGCGCCCCCGCCAGCATCGCCATGATGTAGCGCGCATAAAGCGGCATGAAGCTCCTCGTCCTGCGCTAGAGCGGATCGCATTCGGATTGAATGCGTGAATCCGCTCTAACTCATTATAAAACTAGACAAATTCTCCGATCAGATGATTCCATCTGATCGGAATTTGCTCCAGGCCCGCCGAGAAAGGTGGTGCGGGCTGCATCCGGCCCCGGCGATCCGGCGTTCCCTTGACAGCAGCGCCCTGCCGTTTCTTTATCCAGCGGGACCAAGGCTTTGCAACCTCGCCGTCCGGCGACGGGCGAAATCCGATGAGGGATGACAGATGAAGACGAAGATCAGTTTCGCCGATCCCGTGCACCCCACACAGGGGACGTTGGTCCTGCTGGTCGACGATGTGAAGGCCCTGGACGGCCGGGTGGCCGAGGTCGACACCGCGCTGGGCGGTGCCCTGAGCCGGGCGATCAAGGCCTCTGATTTCAAGGGCGAGGCCCGGCAGGTGCTGGAGATCGCTGCCCCCAGCGGCGGCACGAAAGCCGATGCTGCCAGCTATGACTGGGTGTTTCTGGTGGGGCTGGGCGATGCAGGCGCGCTCGATGTGCAGGGACTCGAAGCATTGGGCGGTACGATCGCGGGGGCGCTTGGGGCACGCAAGGTCAGGGAGGCCAGCGTGCTGGTCGGTGATCGCCTGCGCGGTGCCTTCGATGCTGCCGATCAGGCGGTCGCGCTGGCAACCGGCGCACGGCTCCGGCTTTACAGTTTTGCCCTCTACTCGAAGAAGCGGCAGGAGGCCGAGAAGGACGCCCTGCGCAAGCTGAACTTCCTGTGCGAGAAGCCGAGCCAGGCGCGCCGGCAGTTCGGCAATGCCGAGAAGGCGGTCGAGGCGGTGTTCCTGACCCGTGATCTGGTCAGCGAACCGGCCAACATCCTCCACCCCGAGAGCTTCGCGAAACGGATCGACGACGTGCTGACCCCGCTGGGGATCAGCGTCGAGATCCTGGGCGAGAAACAGATGCGCAAGCTCGGCATGGGCTCGCTGCTGGGTGTCGGGCAGGGCAGTGCGCGGGAATCCCAGCTCGTCGTGATGCGTTATGCGGGCGCCAGCGGCAAGGGCAAGGGCAGCTCGAAAAAGGGCAAGGAGACCGGCAAGAACGGGCTCGAAGCCGGCGCGCTCAAGAACCCCGTCGCCCTCGTCGGCAAGGGGGTGACCTTCGACACCGGTGGCATCTCCATCAAGCCGGCCGGCGGCATGGAAGACATGAAATGGGACATGGGCGGGGCCGCGGTGGTCGTGGGCGCGATGGCAGCCCTGGCCGGCCGCAAGGCGCGCGCCGACGTCGTGGGGCTGGTCGGGCTGGTCGAGAACATGCCGAGCGGCACTGCCCAGCGTCCGGGCGATGTCGTCACCAGCGCTTCCGGCAAGACGATCGAGGTGCTGAACACCGATGCCGAGGGCCGGCTCGTGCTGGCCGATGCGCTCTGGTATGCGCAGGAAAAGGAGGGCGCGCGCACGCTCGTTGACCTCGCGACCCTGACCGGGGCCATCATAGTGGCGCTGGGCCATGAATATGCCGGGCTGTTCGCCAATGATGATGCGCTCGCGGACCGGCTGGTGGCGGCCGGCAAGGCGGTTGGTGATCCCCTCTGGCGGCTGCCGCTGGGTGAGGCCTATGACAAGGAGCTCGACAGCCCCATCGCCGACATGAAGAACATCGGCGGCCGCGCGGCCGGCAGCATCACCGCTGCCCAGTTCCTGCAGCGTTTCGTGAATGAAGGCCATCGCTGGGCCCATCTCGACATCGCCGGCGTCACCTGGGCCACGAAGGACAAGCCGACCGTGCCCAAGGGCGGTACCGGCTTTGGTGTGCGCCTCCTCGACCGCTTCATCGCCATGGAGATCGAGGGCTAGCGGCCATGTCGGACGCCGCGACGCCGGGGCCGGATATCCGCTTCTATCACCTTCAGCGCCAGGCTCTGGAGCAGGCGCTCCCGCGCCTTCTGGCCAAGGCGCATGAGGGCGGCTGGCGCACGCTGGTGCGTGTCGGCTCGGAAGACCGGGCGGAGCATCTCTGTGACGTTCTCTGGACCTTTGACGAGGCGAGCTTCCTGCCGCATGGCACGGCGCGCGACGGGGCGAGGGCCCGTCAGCCGATCCTGCTTCAGGCCGACGCCCTCGGCGGGGCTGCCCCGGTCAACGGGGCAAGGCTGCTCGTTCTGACGGACGGGACCGAGGAGAGCGATCTCGACCCCTTCGAGCGTGTCTGCGACATCTTCGATGGCCGCGATGCCAGCGCCCTCGCGGCGGCGCGCCAGCGCTGGGCGGCGCACAGGCAGGCCGGGCGCCATCCGAGCTACTGGCAGCAGGATGAGCGCGGCGGCTGGACACGCAAGGCCGGCTGATGCCTGCGCGGCCGTTCAGGGTAACCTGCATCTGAAGCCGGTCTCCTGCGCGAGCGTGCGGGGTTGCGGACAGCCGGGCTAACCGCCATAACCCGGCGCAACCGCATGGCGAAACCGTGCTCTTCCTGTCAACCCTTCGGGCGCGCCGGCGTCCGCCGCAACCCAAGAGTTCCCCAGACCATGGCCGTCGAACAGACCCTGTCGATCATCAAGCCCGATGCCACCCGCCGCAATCTGACCGGCGTGATCAACGCCCGGTTCGAGGAAGCGGGGCTGCGTATCGTCGCCCAGCGCCGCATCCACATGACCCGTGCGCAGGCGGAAGCCTTCTACGCCTTCCACGCCGAGCGGCCGTTCTTTCAGGACCTTGTGAGCTTCATGATCTCCGGCCCCGTGGTCGTGCAGGTGCTGGAGGGGGAGAACGCCGTCGCGCGCAATCGCGAGGTGATGGGTGCGACCAACCCGGCCAATGCCGATGACGGCACGATCCGGAAGGATTTCGGCGAATCGATCGAGGCCAATTCGGTTCATGGCTCCGATTCGGCTGAGAACGCGGCGATCGAAATCGCCTTCTTTTTCCCGCGCACCGATATCGTTGGCTGAATTCCGGGCCTGAAATCCGGTTCGGGACCCGGGTTACGGGCTCAGGCGAAGACCAGCAGCAGGATCACGACCGCGGCAGCGATGATGCCCGTGCCGTAGGTCGAGGCCTTGGTGAAGCCGTGCCAGGTCTTTTCATGGGCTTCGGTCATCTGCTCGATATCGACGTCGGTGTCATTCTGGGTGGCGGTCGTGTTCTCGGCCATGGCGTGATCCGGGGTCCTGTCCGTCATGCGGGTGATATGTGCCGGTGCATGTGCCGCGGGGCTCGGCTGAGGTCAAGTCTCACGGGCTGATCCAGCCCTCATCGGTCTCGAGGGCGGCCGGCGGCGGCCCGTCCAGCCGTGCCCGATCCCCCTCCAGCCGGATCCGGCCCTCGGCCACGAGCCCGAGGCAGCGGGGGTACAGCCTGTGTTCCAGCCCAAGCACGCGCTGGCGCAGCCGTTCCGCATCGTCATCGGGCAAGATCGGGGTCACCGCCTGGCCGATGATCGGCCCGGCATCGACTGCGGGAACAACGTAATGGACCGTGCATCCGGCGAACCGGACCCCGGCCTCCAGCGCCCGTCTGTGGGTATCGAGCCCCTTGAAGGCTGGCAGCAGGGAGGGATGGATGTTGATCATCCGGCCGGACCACGCGCTGACGAACCCGTCGGTCAGGACGCGCATGAAGCCTGCCAGGCAGATCAGCTCGATATCGGCGGCGCGCAGGGCGTCATCGATGGCGGCCTCGAAGCTGGCACGATCGGGGAAATCGCGATGCGGGATGGTCAGGGCCGGCAGCCCCGCCCGCGCCGCCCGCTCCAGCCCGCCCGCCTCAGCCATGTTGGAGATGACGAGGCCGATCCCGGCCGGAAAGGTGGGCTCCGCACAGGCATCGATCAGCGCCTGCAGGTTGGTGCCGCTGCCCGAGATCAGGACCGCGATTCGCCGCTTGCCCGTTCCGGCCAAGGTGCTGGGCCTCAGAACAGCTTGTCGGGCGCGTCGACCACGCAGCCCGGACCTTCGCCGCGCGATGCCAGCCGGCCGATGATGCGGGCCTCGACACCGGCATGGGCGATGATCCGGCGCAGCCCGGCCTCATCCGCGGGCGCGCAGATCGCAACCATGCCGATCCCGCAATTGAAGGTGCGCAGCATTTCTTCCTGAGGGACACGACCTGTCGCGGCCAGCCAGCCGAAGAGGGGAGGCACCGGCCAGCTTCCGCCATCGAGGATGGCTGCCAGCCCCTCCGGCAAAACGCGCGGCACGTTCTCGACCAGACCGCCGCCCGTGATGTGGGCCAGCGCCTTGATGCGCCCCGTCGTCAGCGCGGGCTTGAGGGCCCTGACGTAGATGCGGGTGGGGCGAAGCAGCGCTTCCCCCAGCGTGCCGTCCTCGAACGGGCACGGCTCGTCGAGCCGCAGACCGCTCTCCTCGACGATGCGGCGGATGAGCGAGAAGCCGTTGGCATGGGCGCCCGAGGCTGTGAGCCCAAGCACGAGGTCGCCCGGCTGCAGATCCGCCCGGGGCAGCAGCCGGTCACGCTCGACCGCGCCGACGCAGAACCCGGCAAGGTCGAAATCGCCCTCGGCATAGACGCCCGGCATTTCCGCCGTCTCCCCGCCCAGCAGGGCGCATTCGGCCTCGCGGCAGGCGGCGGCAATCCCCTTCACCACCTTTTCGCCGACCGCGACATCCAGCTTCCCGGTCGCGTAATAGTCCAGAAAGAACAGGGGCATCGCACCCTGCACCAGAACATCGTTGGCGCACATCGCCACCAGATCGCTGCCGATTCCGTCATACAGGCCGCAGGCGGCGGCCAGCTTGACCTTCGTGCCCACCCCATCGGTTCCGGCGACCAGGATCGGATCGCTCAGACCGGTGGCCTTGAGGTCGAACAGCCCGCCGAAACCGCCGATCGCCCCCATGACCCCGGGCACGGCGGTCGACCGCGCATCCTCGGCAATGGCACGAACAAGCCTGTTTCCGGCCTCGATATCGACACCGGCGCCTGCATAGGTGGTAGGAGTGAGGGGATCGGTGGTCATCGTTCCGGCCTTGAGGTATACACCCGCGTGACGGGCGTGCCATAGCGCACCCGGACCTTTTCCAGCAAGTTGCCTGCATGCGCATGAGACACCCGCAGCGCGCCGCGCCGCAAGTTCGAGGAGACCGCACGGGGGCTGCCCGTGCTGCCCGAATCCTCTGGTTGCTGGCGATTGGGCTTGTCTTCGCCCTTGGGAACAATGGGTCCGTCGGGGCGCAGCAAGGGGGTGTGGACCCGCTCTATGTGATCGCCGATCTGCCCGTCGATGTGCGGGCGGCAAGCGCGCAGGCGGCGCGCGAGCAGGCGCTGGCCGAGGGGCAGCTCAGCGCCTGGCGCCGACTGGTCGAGCGGCTTGTGCATCCAGACGATCAGGCGCTGGTGCCAACGGGCGATCCCGCCTTGGTCGAGAGCCTCATCCTGGATCTGGCCATCGCCAATGAGCGCCGCTCGGATGTCCGCTATCTGGCTGATCTGACCTTTCGCTTCAGGTCGGAAGCGGTGCGTCAGGTCTTTGCCGATGCGGCCGTCAGGTTCACCGAAACGGCGAGCCCGCCCATCCTGATCCTGCCGGTGATCGACCCGGCCGATGGGTCGGCACCTCGCCTGTTCGAAGACCCCAATCCCTGGGCCGAGGCCTGGGCGCGCCTCGATCCCTCCAGCCCGCTGGTGCCACTGATCGTGCCGCTCGGCGATGTGCTGGACCTGACCCAGCTGCCGGCACGTACAGCCCTGGCCCGCGACGCCCAGGCCTTCGCGCGGGCAAGGGCACGTTATGGCGCAGGGGCCGTGGCGGTGGTACTGGCACGGGCGATCCCGGGGTCGCCGCCCCGGCTGGAGCTGGCGCTGGTGGTCGACCGCGCCGATCGGCCGTCAGCCGAACCTGTGACCTTCACCCTGACCGGCGAGGCCGGGCAGCCTGCTGCGGCGCCCCCCGATGCCATCGAGGGCGAGGCGCCAGCGATGCCGGACCCTGAGCTCTGGGCACGGGCGGTCGATCAGGTGGTGGCGTCGATCCGCTCGGACTGGAAGCGGGAGAGCGCGGTCGGTGCGCGCGCGGCAGGGGAATTGCGCATCTCCGCCCCCATTGCGGGGCTGGACGACTGGGTCCGGCTGCGTCGGCAGTTGACCGGCACAGCCGGCGTTCAGTCGATCGAGGTCGTGATGCTGCGCCGTGCGTCAGTTATTTTTGACCTGATTTTTGCCGGGGATGCCGATCGGCTGCGACGCAGCCTCGCGCAGTACGGGCTTGGTCTCGAAGCGGCGGGCCTCGGCATGGGGCCGGACATCTCGGGCACGGGGGCCGGGGCGCCGCCGCCCTACCGGCTGCTGCGCGATGGCCCTGGGGGGGCGCCCGGCTGATGGGCAAGGCGCGGTCGCGGCAATACCCGCTCCGCTTTCCCGTCCGGTCCGGCCATCGCCGCCAGGATCTTCTGGTGGGTCCCAGCAATCGCCTTGCCGTTGAGGGATTGTTCGGTGCCGAGGCAGGCGCCTTCACGGTCCATGTGATCCATGGCGCCCGGGCGAGCGGCAAGACCCATCTTCTGGAGGCCTGGGCCGCCGAGGTGGGCGCGCTGCTGGCCACGGTTGATGGCCTCCGGCAAGGCCCGCTGCTGGAGGGCACAGCCTTCGGTGTCGACGATGCCGAGGCGGTTTGCGGGGACCGGCTTTGCGAGGAAAACCTGTTTCACCTGATCAACCGGCTCCGTGCCGAAGGCGGGCGCCTGGTGCTGACCGGCTCTGCCCCGCCGGCCCGCTGGCCGTTCCTGCTGCCGGATCTGGCCTCGCGCGTGCGCGCGGGCGCGCTCTGGGCGCTCGGATCGCCTGATGATGCCCTGCTGGAGGGCTTGCTGAAGAAGCATCTGGCGGAGCGGGGGCTGGTCCTGCAATCGGCGGTGAGCGCCTATGTGCTGCGGCGGATCGAGCGCTCGGCCCTCGCGGTCGCCGACATCGCCCGGCGGCTGGACGAGGCAGCCTTGGCAGCGCGACGGCCGCTCACCGTCGATCTTGCGCGCACGGTGCTCGATGACGCGGGCCAGGGTCTCACCGGCGGCGATCCGGCCTGAGCCGATCCGTGCGGGCCTCTGGAGCAAATTCCGATCAGATGGAATCATCTGATCGGGTAATTTGTCCAGAATTACAAATGAATAGAGCGGATTCACGCGTTCAGTCTGAACGCGATCCGCTCTAGAGCAAATTCCGATCAGATGGAATCATCTGATCGGGTAATTTGTCTGGAATTACAGATGAATAGAGCGGATTCACGCGTTCAGTCTGAACGCGCGTGCGCTCTAGCTGCGCCAGAAGGGGCGGAGCTTCTCGAACGCCAACCAGCGTTTCGGCAGATCGGCGATATGGGCGTCACCCCGGCGCTGCAGCCATTCCTGCAGGATGTCGCCGGCGAGATCGAGGGCCGGGTCCTCGGCCACGACCTCGAGCGAGCGCAGCCGGGAAAGCAGCAGTTGAGCGACCACCAGATCGTTCATGTGGCCCAGCACATCCTGCATGCCGCTGAGGGCCTTGATATAGGCTTTGGTGCCGGGATCGGGAAAGGCGCCGGCACTGAAATCAGCAAGATAGCGCAACTTCTTGATACGGATCCGTAGCTCGTGATGCATCTCGGGACCCAGCCGATGCACCGCCCGGCCCAGTTTCTGGACCTTGGCTTCCCGGCGGTCGAGCCACATCGGCGCGATATCGACCAGAGGCCCCTCCAGCCAGACCTGCTGCGGCGGTGTCGCTGTTTCGTGCCAACTGCTGGTCTCCAGCCAGCGGAACAGGTCCCAGCACAGCGCCGCATAGCGGGGCGAGCGGATGGCGGCGACGGCGCGGTCGCGGGCGGCTTCCCGCATCTCGGCAAAGGCCGGGATCAGGGCGCGGGCGGCCTTTCCGGATCGGTCATCCTTGGGGGTGAGCGGAAGCGTTTCGTGGATCAGCACATCGAGGTCGCGCGTATCGCCCATCTCGCTCGCGATCCAGCGCAACTCGCCCCTGAAATGCTCGGCCTGGGAACCGTCGATCAGGTCGCGGTAGATCGTGAACACCGAACGCAGGCGCCGCAGCGCCACGCGCATCTGATGGATGCCCTCGATATGCGCATCGGCGAGGGCGCAGGCCTCATTGGCCATCAACTGGCCAAGGCTGGTGAGCCCGAAGAGCCTGAAGGCCGCGCTGACGGTCAGGCTGCCATCGAGATCGGGCAGCCGGGACTTGGCCCAGCCCGGCGCTCCATCGGCCAGATCGAAGCCGCTCTCGGCCTTGCTGGCACGCGCAAGGCGCAGGCCGAAATCCGCCCGCAACGCCTCGGCCAGGGTGAACAGGCTGTCGGCCGGGGCGCCTTCACTTTCGATCTCGAGCTGCTGGAGCTTGCGCTTGCGCTTGCCGGCACGCACCTCGCCCAGATCGAAGGCCATGATCATGCGCCGGCCTTGCGGGTCCTTCAGGACGAATTCGTGGCGCGTGATCTCGGTCTCGAACACGGGCGCGAGCGCCTCCAGGGGAAAGATTCC
>CAZPBH010000044.1:0-2540 GCA_964584645.1 uncultured Rhodospirillales bacterium
GGTCATGGGATCGAGATCGGGCAGCACGCTGCGCACCTCGCCGCCGAGGGCCTGCCCCGCCTGCTCCAGCCGATAGCGCCGCCGCCCGGCAGGATTCGGGGCCAGTTCCGGGGCCAGCTCTGGGGCCAGTTCTGGGGCGAGCCCGGCCGGGACCCCGATACGCGCTTCGCGCTGGCCCTCCTCCAGCAGGCTGATCAGCGGCGTGCCGGCGGCCACAACCGCGCCTTCATCGAGCGTGCGGCGGGTGATGGTGGCCGCGAAGGGCGCCCTCAGCTCGGCCTCCGCGAGATCATAGTCGATCCGGGCGAGCGCAGCCGTGACCTCTTCCAGCCCCGCTTCGAGGCTGTCGAGCCGGGCCAGCGTGGCATCGAGCCGGGCCTGGCTGATATGGCCTTCGGTGCGCAGTTCGCGGTCGCGCTCGGCATCGGCGCGGGCAAGGTCGAGATTGGCCCGCACCTCGCGCGTGCGTGCCTGCAACCGTTCGCGCTCAAGCTCCAGCCGCGTGGTGTCGAGCCGGGCTAGAACCGTGCCGGGCTCCACCCTGTCGCCCTCATCGACGGTGAGGCTTGCGATCCGGCCCTCCAGATCGAAGGCCAGATCGACCCGGCGCGGCGCCTCGATCCGCCCCGTATAGCGGCGCTCATCGAGGAAATGATCCTGCACGACGATACGCTGGACCGTCACCGGCAGCGGCTGGGCGGCAGGGTCGGCACGGCTGGCGTCGCGCACCAGCAAGAGGGCCAGAAGGCCCAGCGCACCGGCGCCCAGAACAAGCGCAAGCGGTGAGATCTTCCAGCGTCTGTCAGCCATCGCGGCTCTCCTTCGCCGAGGGTGCCAGTTGATCAAGCGTGCCTCGCAGCTGCGCCCACTCGGCCAGCGTCATGTCCTCCAGCACCCGGGCCTGGGCGCGTTGCCAGGGCTCGAGGTTCTCGGCCAGCAGGCGGTCCGCGCTCTCGGTCAGCTGAAAGCGCCGCTGCCGGCGGTCCGGACCCGCGAGTTCGGTGACGAAGCCCCGGTCGATCAGCGGCGGCATCAGCCGGGTCAGTGTCGTGCGATCCATGTCGAGATCCTGCGCGAAGCGGCTGAGCGGCACCGGAGGGCGACGCCACAGGGCGGCAAGGATGGTGATCTGGGTCAGCGTCAGGTCAAGCTGCGCCTCGACCAGCGCCTGTTCATAGAGCCGGCTGACGCGGCGCGCCGCCTTGCGCAGGGCAAAGGCGACACAGAGCTCGCCATAGTCATGGGCGTGGGTGGGCAGCAGCGAGGCCGCCATCGTGTCAGGCGGGTAGAGAGCGTCGATGTCGGGGGGGGGCGTTTCCGCCCCTTCGTCCCTTGGGCCTGCCTTGCGTGCCGTTCGTTTCATCGGAGAGCGCCTGATAGGTGTAATTGCACGTAATATGTAGGGTGTATATACACCTAATAACGCCATCGTGGAGATCGCCTGCCATCAATCCAGCCTCCCGCCGGGCGCAGACCGCATGGCGGACCGCGACGCCGCCACGGGTGACGGCAGGGCAGGGGCGGCCCATCTGCGCTGCCATGGCGGCACCTCCCCCGATCCTCCAGCTTCAGGACCTGCATCTGACCTTCGGCGGACGCCCGGCACTGGCGGGTGCCGAGCTGATCGTCGCGCCGGGTGACCGCATCGCGCTCGTGGGGCGCAACGGGTCGGGCAAGTCCACCCTTCTGCGCCTTGCCGCCCGGCTGATCGAACCCGATCGCGGTGAGGTCTTCCACCAGCCCGATGCGACCGTGCGCTATCTGCCGCAGGAGCCCGTCTTTGCGGGTTTCGCGGATGTCAGCGCCTATGCCGAGGCCGGGCTCGGGCCGGGCGACGACCCCTGGCGGGTGGCCATGCTGCTGGAGGCGCTGGGGCTGACGGGGCGCGAGGATCCGGCTCATCTTTCCGGCGGGGAGGCGCGGCGTGCCGCCCTGGCGCGTGTGCTGGCGCCAGAGCCCGATCTGTTGCTGCTGGACGAGCCGACCAACCATCTCGACCTGCCGACCCTGCTCTGGCTGGAAGAGACGCTGGCAGGCTTCCGGGGTGCGATCGTCACCATCAGCCATGACCGGCGCTTTCTGGAGCGCGTGAGCCGCACCACCATCTGGCTCGACCGCGGCACCACGCGCCGGCTCGACAAGGGCTTTGCCCATTTCGAGGCCTGGCGCGACCAGATCTTCGAGGAGGAGGAACGCGCCGCCGCGAAGCTCGCACGCAGGATCGAGCGCGAGGAGGGCTGGCTGCAGACCGGTGTCACCGCCCGGCGCAAGCGCAATGTCGGGCGCCTTCAGCGCCTGCAGGAGATGCGCGCCCAGCGGGAGGCGCGCCAGGGGATCACCGGCACGGTGAAGCTGGTCGCTGCCGATGCCGAAACCTCCTCGAAAACCGTGATCGAGGCCGAGGGGCTGAGCAAGGCCTACGGCGATCAGGTGGTGGTGAAGGAGTTCTCCACCCGCATCCTGCGCGGCGAGCGGGTCGGGCTGGTGGGGGCCAACGGGACGGGCAAGACGACCTTGCTCAACCTGCTGACCGGGGCCCT
>CAZPBH010000044.1:2550-11680 GCA_964584645.1 uncultured Rhodospirillales bacterium
GGGGCCCTGAAACCCGACAGCGGCAAGATCCGCATCGCCAAGCGGCTGGAGATGGTCACCCTCGACCAGAAGCGCGAAGCCCTGAAGCCCGGCTGGACGCTCGCCCAGGCCCTCAGCGATGATCGCGGTGACATGGTGATGGTCGGCACCACCCAGCGCCATGTCGTCGGCTACATGAAGGACTTCCTGTTCACCCCCGACCAGCGCGACACGCCGATCAGCGTGCTCTCGGGCGGGGAGCGCGGCCGGCTGATGCTGGCCCGGGCGCTGGCCCGGCCGTCCAGCCTGCTGGTGCTGGACGAGCCGACCAACGATCTCGACCTCGAAACGCTCGACCTGCTGCAGGAAATGCTGGCCGATTACGAGGGCACGGTGCTGCTCGTCAGCCATGATCGAGATTTCCTCGACCGGACGGTCACCAGCGTGATGATCGCCGAGGGCGACGGCACCTGGCAGGATTATCCGGGCGGCTATTCGGACATGGAGCGCCAGCGCGGCAAGGGCGTCGAGGCCCAACCGAGCCCCACGCGCCCCGGCACCAGCCGCCCGGGCGCTGCGCGGGCGAGCCAGCCGAGGGGCAACGCAGCCCAGGAACCGCGCCCCGCGCCGGCCGAGCCGCCGCGCCGGGTGAAGCTGAGCTTCAAGGAAAAGCACGCGCTTGAGACCCTGCCGGCGACCATCGAGGACATGCGCCGCGACATCGCCCGGCTGCAGGAACGGCTTGGCGATCCGGACTTCTATGGCCGTGACCCGAAGGGCTTCGAGGCCGCGAGCGCCGATCTGGCCCGCACGGAAGCGGAGCTGGAGCGGGCGGAGGAACTGTGGCTGCAGCTGGAGATCAAGCGCGAGGAGCTGGAGGGTTCCTGAGGCGGGCCGGTCTGGCGGGCCGGCGGGCGACGGCCATATCGTGAGGTCGACAAGGCATAACTGACAGGGACAAGGCGGAGCGCATTGCCATGAATCTCGTGCTCAAGGACATCCATCCACAACAGGAAGCCACCAACCGCTGGCTGGCCGACAGCGCGAAAAGGATGCTGATCGGGGGGCAATGGGTGGAGGCCCGATCGGGCAAGCGCTTCGACAGCCTGAACCCCGCCACGGGCGAAGTGCTGGCCAGCGTGCCCGAGGCCGATGCGGCGGATGTCGATGCTGCGGTCGCGGCGGCGCGCACGGCCTTCGAGAGCGGACCCTGGCGGTCGATGACCCCGGCGGAGCGGGCGAAGATCCTCTGGCGCGTGGGCGAGCTGATCGACGCCAATATCGACGAGCTGGGCGAGCTGGAAACCCTCGATCAGGGCAAGCCGCTCTTTGTCGGGCGCTGGGCCGAGATCCCCATGGCGGCCGAGCAGTTCCGCTTCTTTGCCGGGCAGTGCACGAAGATCGCGGGCGAGACCATCCCCTCCAACATCAACTATCAGCCGCCCGGCAAGCGGGTGTTCAGCTACACGGTCAAGGAGCCGATCGGCGTGGTGGCGGCGATCACGCCCTGGAACTCGCCGCTGATCATGCATGCGATGAAGCTGGCGCCGGCGCTGGCGGCTGGCTGCACGGTGGTGCTCAAGCCGGCGGAGGATACCTCGCTTACAGCGCTGCGTCTGGCCGAGCTGATGGTCGAGGCTGGCGTGCCCGATGGCGTGGTCAATGTCGTCACCGGCTTCGGCCATGTGACCGGGCAGGCGCTGGCCGCCCATATGGACGTCGACAAGGTCGCCTTCACCGGCTCCACGGCCACGGGCCGCGCGATCCTTGATGCTGCCAGGGGCAATCTGAAGAAGGTGACCCTGGAACTGGGCGGCAAATCCCCGGTCGTGGTGCTCGACGATGCCGAGCTGGAAGGGGCGGTGCCGGGGGCAGCCAACGCGATCTTCTTCAATTCCGGGCAGGTCTGTGTCGCCGGGTCACGGCTCTACGCGCAGGCGGGCGTGTTCGACAAGGTCGTCGAAGGTATCGCGGAGATCGCCCGTGGCACGCGGCTTGGCTATGGGCTCGATCCCGAAACCCAGCTCGGCCCGCTGGTCTCGAAAAAGCAGGCCGAGCGCGTCGCCGCCTATATCGAAAGCGGCAAGGCCGAGGGGGCGAGCATCGTCACGGGCGGGGAGATCCTCGGCGATGCGGGCACCTTCTTTGCGCCCACTGTGGTCGTGAACACGAAACCCTCGATGAAGATGATGCAGGAGGAAATCTTCGGCCCCGTCGTCGCGGTCGAGCGGATCGAGGACATGAACGAGGTGCCCAGGATCGCCAACGACACGATCTATGGGCTGGCTGCGAGCGTGTGGACGAGCAACCTTTCCGCCGCCCACCGGCTGGCCGCGGACATCCGCGCCGGCACGGTCTGGATCAATTGCCATTCGATGTGGGACGTCGCCCTGCCGGTCGGCGGCTACAAGCAATCCGGCTGGGGCCGGGAGAGCGGCGCGCAGGCGGTCGAGAACTATCTGGAAACCAAGAGCGTCTGCGCCGTCCTGTGAGCATGCGGCCCCTTCTCGCCGGTTGCCTGCTCACGCTGCTGGCAGGCGCCGGCTGGGCGCGCGAGGTGCCCGATCTGGTGATGCCCGAGCCACCGGCGGAATGGTTGCCGCTGCCGCGTGCGGAATTCGCCTTCACCCATGATGCCTGCGGTGCTGAGGCCCCCGGCTGTTTCCAGCGGGGCTATGGCTGGCCGGTGATGGAGGAGGCCGGCGACGCCGCCCTGGTCGCGACCTTCCTGCTTGGCGATTCAGCCGATGAGGGCCCGATCCTGGACGTGCTGGCCCGTCAGGCGCGGCAGGAGGCGGGCGATTTCAGCATCGAGGCCGCTGCGACCCGCGCCGAATTCGGCGAATTGCCGCCGGGCTTCGTCAACCGTCTGGGCTCCGATGTCCGGGTGCATTGCCGCACGCCGGCGCATCTTGCCCTTTCGGTCGGCACCTATTTCGATGGCGGTGGCGCCCATGGGCTGCCGGGCATCGGCCTTTCCCTGCTGCGGCGCGCGGACGGCACGGCGGTCACGCTCAACGATCTCGGCGGCCCGAATGTGCAGGCCGACCTCACCGCGCGCGCCCTCCCCAGCCTGCGAGCCAGCGTCGGGCTCGAGCCGGAGGCCGATCTGGAAACCTCAGGCGTCCTTTTCGTGAGCGAGGACAGCTTCGAGTTGACCGACAATTTCACCGCGACGCTGGACGGGCTGATGTGGATCTTCAACCCCTATGAGATCGCGCCCTACAGCACCGGTATGCCGATGGTGCTGCTGCGCTGGGATGAACTGGGCGGGCTGATTGACCCCGGCCTGTTGGAGGATCTGAAGGGCTGCGCTGATGCCCTCTGACAACGCTGCCGATCTGCCGCCCAACCCCGCTATGGCCGCAACGCCGGGCGGGCCGTCCCCCGGGGCGAGCCTGGCGCCGGCCGGGCGGCTGCGCTGGCCGGCGCTGATTGCCTATGCCGGGCCGGCCGTACCGCTGCAGATGGCGCTGATCCCGCTGATCCTGTTTCTGCCGCCCTATTATTCCGGCCTGTTCGGGGCCGAGGCGCTGGCGGCCGTCGGGGCCGTTTTCTTCATCGCCCGGCTCTGGGATGCGGTGACCGATCCGGTGATCGGGGCCGTATCGGACCGCACCCGGCTGAAATTCGGCCGCCGACGCCCGTTCATGCTGGCCGGGATGGTCCCGATGACGATCCTTGCCTGGCTGCTGCTGCAGCCGCCGGAGGGCGTGGGGCCGCTCTATCTGACGGTGTGCCTTGCCCTGTTCTATGTCTTCTGGACCATGGTGCAGGTGCCCTACATCGCCTGGGGCGCCGAAATCTCGCCCGATTATGCCGAACGCTCGCGCATCGCGACGGTGCGCGAGGGGGCGGGGACGGTGCTGGGGGTCGTGCTGGCGCTTGGCACCCCGTTCATCCTTTCGCTTCTGGGCGTGATCGATCCGGGTGCCGAAGGGGGGCTCGACCTCGAACCGATCCTGGGCGTGCTGGCGGTGGCGCTGGTGGTGCTGTTTCCGGTCACGATCCTGCTGGCCTGCTTCACCGCGCCCGAGGCCAAGGCGAGCCCGAAGCCCATCGACTGGCGGGAAACGGCCCTCGTGGTCCGGCGCAACAAGCCGTTCCTGCGGCTTCTGGCTGCCTATTTCCTCGTCCAGTGTGGCTTTGCGGCCTTTGTCTCGCTGTCGACCTTCTTCATTGTCGCGGTGCTGCAGCTGCCGGGCAATCTTTTCCTGCCGCTGGTGTTCATCCAGCATATCGTCGGGCTGGTGGCGGCCCCGTTCTGGTTGCCGCTGATCAACCGGATCGGCAAGCATCGCGCCTATTGCCTTGTGATCGGGCTCCTGGTGCTGGGCCTGCTGGCGCTGCTGCTGATCCCGCGGGAGAGCTTCGGCTGGGCCTTGGCAGCGTTCTTCATCGTCGGGCTGGCGGTGGGGGCCAAGTTCCTGCTGCCGCCGGCGATCGCGGCAGATGCGGTGGATTACGACACGCTCAAGACCGGGACGGCGCAGGCGGGCGCGCACATGGCCCTGCTCAACCTGACCAACAAGGTCGCGCTGGCGGTGCCGGTCGGGATCGTCTTTCCGGTGCTGGCGCTGGCCGGTTTCGATCCTGCACCCGGGGCCGAGAACAGCGCGGCCGCGATCCAGGCGCTGGCGCTCTTAACGACCGTGCCGGCGATGGTGGTGATGGGCCTCGGGATTGCCATCATGTGGCGCTACCCGATCACCGCCGCCAAGCACGGTGTCATCCGTACGCGGCTGGAGCGGCTGGGTCTGCTCTCCACCGAACAGGAAAGCTCCGTGACATGATCCGGGTTCTGACGCTCTTGCTGGTTCTCACGGGCCCCATGGCTCCGGGCGCTGCTCTGGCCCAGCCTTCCGGGGAAGGGGGAACGCTGCGCGTCGCCGTTTCCGCCCTGCCGCCCTCGCTGGGCGACCCCTATCAGGGCAATGGCCCGCCCGGCAGCCTGTTCTGGTCGGCTGTCTTCGACGGGCTGACCGGCTGGGACGCCGAGTGGAACCTTGTGCCGGCGCTGGCAACGGGCTGGGAGATGGCGACACCGACCCGCTGGGTCCTGACCCTGCGCGAGGGCGTGACCTTCCACAATGGCGAGCCCTTTGACGCGGCCGCGGTCAAGGCGAATTTCGACTGGCTGCTGAGCGAGGCCGGGCAGGCCACGGTCATCGGTGCCGAGATCAGCGGCATCACCAGGGTCGAGATCGTCGATCCGATGACGGTGGCGATCCTGACCGAAACGCCGGATGTCATCCTGCCCCGCCGCCTTGCTGCGGTGATGATCGTGGCCCCGAAAGCGTGGGCGGAGCTGGGCCCTGCCGGTTTTGCGCGGGCGCCGGCGGGAACGGGGTCGTTCCGGCTGGTCCGCTTCGGTCCGGCCACGGCCGATCTCGTGGCCTTTGCCGAAAGCTGGCGGCCCCCGCAGATGGCGGCCCTCAGTTTCGCGGAGAATTCCGACGCCGCGGCCAGGCTCCAGGCGCTGCTGGCGGGTCAGGTCGATCTGGCGCGGGTGGCCCCGGATGACCTGCCGCTCGTCGAGGGGCGTGGCTTTCAGGTCCATGTGGCCCAGCTGCCGCAGGTCTCCTCGCTGGCCTTTCGCACGGTGGACAACCCCGAAAGCCCGCTCAAGGACGTGCGGGTCCGTCAGGCGCTCAACCATGCCGTGGATCGACGCACCATTGCGCAGGCGCTTCTGGGCGGACTGGTGGAGCCGGCGAGCCAGGGCTCGGCCGCGATGACCGCGGGCCATGATCCCGCCCTTGAGCCCTATACCTTTGACCCCAACCGCGCGCGGGCGCTGCTCACCTCGGCCGGCTATCCCGATGGCTTTCGCATGCAGGCGCTCGTCGTGACCGGGGCAGCACCCGCCGATGCCCTCGTCTATCAGCGTGTGGCCGAGGATCTGGGCCGGATCGGTGTGCAGGTGGAGCTCCGGTCCACGGTCTTTCCCGATCTGATCCGCCGCTATTTCTCTGGCGAGTGGGGTGATCTCGACGCCTTCGGGCTGTCGTGGAACGCCGCCCCGTACAATGATGCGATCCGCCCGATCATCTATTTCAGCTGCGCCAAGCCCAACCCCTTCTTCTGCGAGCCCGAGGTGATGGGAAGGATCGAGGCGGTGCAGAGCGAGGTTGATGCCGAAGAGCGCCTGACCCTACTGCGCGATCTGGCCGGCACGATCCGGGAGCAGGCGCCGGCGCTTTTCCTGTTCGAGACTGCCGATGTCATCGCCTATGCCGGGCGGCTCACGGGTCTGGAGACCCAGAACCGGGTCACCGCCTATCACCTCCTCGAATGGCGCTGACCCAAATGGCGTTGAAGCGGATCTGCGCGTTCAATCTGAACGCGATCCGCTCCAGGCTTCACGCCGGTATCAGCAGCGGGCCGAATTCCCGTGCCACGGCCTCGTACATCGGCCGCTTGAAGGGCACGATGATGGCGAGCGCCTCGTCCATTGTCGTCCAGCGCCAGGCGTCGAACTCGACCGTGTCATGGGCGGCAAGGTCGATATCCTCGTCCTGGCCCGTGAACCTGAACAGGACCCATTTCTGCTTCTGCCCGCGATAGCGACCGCCGCGCACGGTCGGGATCAGCTGCGGGGGATAATCATAGGTCAGCCAGTCGGCCGTTTCGGCGACCAGCTCCACAGCGTCGGTGCCGACTTCCTCCAGCAGCTCCCGGCGCGCGCAGGCCAGCACGGTTTCGCCATCGTCGATCCCGCCCTGCGGCATCTGCCATGCGTTGTGCTTGTCATTGCGTCGGCCCAGCCAGACATGGCCGCTGGCATTCATCAGCACGATGCCGACGGCGAGGCGATAGGGCAGGCTCTCCGGACGGGCATTCATGATGACGCCTCTGTTAGCCGCCAGCCGGAACGCTGACAACCGCCGAAACGGGCGCCA
Organism: uncultured Rhodospirillales bacterium; assembly: GCA_964584645.1. Classification (GTDB taxonomy): domain Bacteria; phylum Pseudomonadota; class Alphaproteobacteria; order CAZPBH01; family CAZPBH01; genus CAZPBH01. The sequence goes on from CAZPBH010000044.1 coordinate 9,432, forward strand.
GCCGGACATTGCGGTCGTCCAAGGCCTCGGCCCAGGCGATGATCCGCTCGAAGGTCGTGGGAAAGCTCGACCCCACGCCCACCGCCGTACCGCCATCGCGGGCGAGGCGCTCCAGCGCCCTCAAGCGTTCATCGACGGCCGTGCGTGCGGCGTTGTCGTCGATCCTGTGGCTTACCATCGTCATCGGCAGGGCGATCTCGCCGGCGATCCTGGGGGCGGCCGAGAGGAGCGTTTCCTTGGCATCGACGAACAGCAGGCCCCGTTCCTGCAGCCGCTGCAGCACCGGCCGCAGATGCGGTTCTTCCGCCATGAACCGGCCCCCCATCATGTTCATGACACCGACATAGCCGGTCCCCCGGGCCAGCGACCATTCCAGATGAGCCAGGTTCTGGTCCGGCTCCAGCATCGTCAGAAGCGCGCGTGGGCCCGGATCATGGCGGGGATAGGCGACCGGCTCCATCGGCACGGTCAGCAGCACCTCGAACCCGGCCGCGCGCGCCTGTTCCAGCCAGTAGGCGAGGCGCCGGGCATAGGGGGTGAAGGCGAGCGTCACCTGCGGCGGCAGGTCCTGGATCGCCGCCAGAGTGGCGTTTTCGGAATAGCCCATATCGTCGATGATCAGGGCGACCCTGGGGGCGTCGGCCGGGCCTTCGAAGGGGCGTGCATACACGTCGCGCGGGGCGGTACCATCGGGCGCGATCCGGGGCAGGGCGCCCTCGCTCCCCGGTTCGAGCAGGGTGTCGGCGATGTCACCCGGACGGAGGAGCGTCTCTACCTCGGCTTGTGAAGCCTCGGCCAAAGGTTCTTCTCCTGGTTCGCCCGTCTCGGCGCCAAGGACCGGGTCGGCCTGCGGCGTGGCCGCGACGGGCGGAACCTCAAGGTCATCGATGGCGCTGGTGGCCTCGGAGCCAGAGGGCGCCAACGGTTCGGGGGCCACCGTATCGGGTGGCCGGTCAATGGCGACCTGCACGGTGGGTTCGCTGCCGCCGGGCGGGTCGGTCAGCACCACGACGCTGGCAACCGCCGCAACCATGGCCAGAACCACGGCTCCCGGTCCGGCCCAGCCTGCCCAGCGCCCGCGCGCACGCATCGAATGCAATCTCCCGGCCGGTCGCGTTACCGCGACCGCCTCAGTTCACGACGCGGCCGTTGAACAGCGCAACACCGCGCAGCAGGTCGATGGCCCGGGAGAGCTGATAATCCACACGCGGGGCTCTCTCGTTCTCTGCTGATGTGGCCTCGCCCTCGATGTTGTCGGCCGGTGCGTCATCATCGGTCGAGCGTTCCTCGTCGGGTGCGGCCTCGGCCCCCGGCTCGTTCGGATTGCCAAGCGCGCCGCGCAGATCGGCCTCGCGGCGGCGACGGAGGTCGGCGACCTCCTCAACCAGCGCGGGCTTGACCTCGATATCCGGCGCAATGCCCTTGGCCTGGATGGAGCGGCCGGAGGGTGTGTAGTAATGCGCGGTCGTGAGCCGCATGGCGCCATGGCCGGTCAGCGGCACGATCGTCTGGACCGAGCCCTTGCCGAAGGAGAGCGTGCCCAGCACGATGGCGCGGCGATGGTCCTGCAGCGCGCCGGCGACGATCTCGCTCGCCGAGGCCGAGCCGCCATTGATCAGCACGACAATCGGCTTGCCCTCGGCCAGATCGCCGGCTGTCGCGTTGTAACGCTGGCTGTCGGCAGGATCGCGCGAGCGGGTCGAGACGATCTCTCCAGCCTCAAGGAAGGTATCGGCCACCGAAACGGCCTGATCCAGCAGACCGCCGGGATTGTTGCGGAGGTCGAGCACATAGCCCTTGAGCTCGGGCCCGATCTCTTCGCTCAGCTCGGCGATGGCGTCCTCGACGCCCGTCTGAGTCTGTTCGTTGAACGCGGTGACGCGGATATAGCCGACATCCTCTTCCGCCCGCCAGCGCACCGAGCGTACCTGGATGATGTCCCGCGTGATCGTCACCTCGAAAGGCTCGCCGGTCAGGCCACCGCGCCGCACCGTCAGCTCGATGTCGGTGCCGACCCGGCCACGCATCTTGTCGACTGCATCGTTCAGGCTCAGCCCCATCACCGGCTCACCATCGAGGTGGGTGATCAGATCGCCGGCCTCGAGCCCGGCCTTGAAGGCCGGGGTGTCGTCGATCGGCGACACCACGCGGACCAGCCCGTCCTCCATCGTGACCTCGATGCCCAGCCCGCCGAATTCGCCGCGGGTCTGCACCTGCATGTCGCGGAAGCTGTCCTCGTTCAGATAGCT
>CAZPBH010000045.1:0-11546 GCA_964584645.1 uncultured Rhodospirillales bacterium
TATCGCCGGCTCTACCGGATGATGGTGCACATGACGGGCATGCTGGCGATCGGTGTCCTCGTCATGCTGGCGATCGTCATTCTGACCATCCTCTTCCGTGTTCAGCAGGACCGCTACTTCATCACGACCTCGGATGGTCGTCTGTTCCGGATCGGGACGCTGAGCGAGGAACAGGTTGCCGAGGTTCATGCCCGCGCCCAGGCCCTGCGGGTTGAAGGCGCGGCGATCCGCAGGGCGCGGGAGGAATCGCCATGAAGTTTGCAGCGCTGGCGGGCGATCAACGCAAATCGGCCGACGGCCCGGCTGCGGCTGAAACAGGCAAGCGCGGCGCTCAGGGCGCCCCCAAGACCCGTGCGCGCAACGCGCTGCAGACGGTCGTCAGCCGCAACAATTTCTACAAGGACGGCTATGCCATGCTGATGCGGGTCGCCCTGCTGGAAGCGGTGGCGATTGCCGGCCTCGTCGTGGCGCTGATCGCCGTGATCATGGTCACCGATCCGCAGGACCGCTTCTTTGCCACCACCGAAGACGGCAAGATCATCAATCTCGTTCCGCTGAACGTTCCCAATCAGTCCGATGACGCGGTCCTGACCTGGGCGGCCAATGCGGCGGTCCAGACCATGACCTTCGGGTTTCACGACTACCGGCAGCGCCTGCAGGAAAGCTCGACCAACTTCACCCCGCGCGGCTGGCAAAGCTTCCTCGAGGCGATCAATCGCTCCGGTACGCTCGAATCGGTCGAATCCTATCGACAGATCCTTACCGCGGTGCCGCAGCGTGCACCGGTGATGCTCGACAAGCGCGAGGTCGCCGGGGTGTATCGCTGGGTCGTCCAGTTCCCGCTTCTGGTGACGACGCAATCCGGCAACCGCACCAGCAACAGCCGATCGATCCTGACCCTGGTGATCGAACGGGTGCCAACGATCGACAAGCCGATCGGTCTGGGGATCGAGCAATGGCTCCAGGAATGATGCAACCGGCCAGAACGGCCGCCGTGTCAGAAGGGCGCGGACCGGGCAGAAGGATGGAAGGGCTCATGACGACCATGGAAGTCCCAAGGGCGGAACGGCGAGCGGACGGCCCCGCTCTGGGCGTCATCCTGACAGCGGCCCTGCTTCTGGCCGGAGGTGTTGCCTCGGCCCAGCAGCAGCCGGCAACCCCCAATCCGCTGGCCGTACCTCCCATCGACCTGCCCCAGACAGGGGGGCCGCCAGCCACCCAGCCAGCTCAGCCGGCGCCGCAACCGACCCCGCAACCGGCGCCCCCGGAGGATCGCAGCGCCGAGGTGCCCGAGCGGCCGGTATTCTTTGATCCGATGCTGCAGAACGCCCAGGAAGGTGGACCCGATCTCAGCGGTCCGGATGAGGCTTTTCGGGCGAATATCGAGAATCTCCTGACCGGCGAGGGTCGTCTCTCGCCCGAACTCGTCGAGCGCATCCAGGGTGTGCCGGTGGATGTCCGCGACGAAGCCTTTGAAAGCGCGGTCGGCGCGCTGCTGCCGCTGACCCCGGACGAGATCCGGCGCCTGCTCGACCGGCTGGACGCCAGCCAGCGTGCAGCGTCCTCTTTCCCTCAGGGGGTCGAGCCCGAAGCCGAAGTGGTGGTCCATACGGTTTCCTTCGATCCCAGCCGACCGCCGCCGGTCGTCTATGTGCATGCCGGTTTCGTCTCGACGATCTCGATTGTCGACGCTTCCGGTCAGCCCTGGCCGATTGCCGATTACGGGGTCGGGGGCAGCTTCGACGTCCCACCACCCGGCGAGGGGGGGCACATTCTGCGCGTCACGCCGCAGACCCGCCACGGCCAGGGCAATCTCTCGGTGCGGTTGGCCGAGCTGGCGACGCCGCTCACCTTTCGTCTGGTCAGTGGCACGCCGACGGTTCATTACCGTTTCGACGCACGGGTGCCCCAGTTCGGGCCGAATGCCGAGATGCCGCTGATCGAACAGGGACTGGCGCGCGCCGCCGGTGATCCCGTCCTGATGACGATCCTGGATGGCGTGCCGCCGCCCAATGCCGAGCCGGTCGAGGTGGCCGGCGTCGACGAAACGACGCGGGCCTGGCGGATCGGCGAGCAGTTGTTCCTGCGCACCAGCCTGACCCTCCTGTCGCCAAGCTGGGAGAAGAGCGTGACCGCCTCGGACGGCATGCGGGTCTACGCGCTGGTCGAGACGCCGGTGATGTTGCTGTCCGACAACGGGCTGATGGTGCGTGCCCGGCTCCGCTCCGGCACGGGAGGCTGATGTGAGCGACCGACCCGAGGATGATCTTGATGACGAATTCGGAGATGAGCCTACCTCCAAGGCGCCCAGTCTCAAGGATGTCTGGCGTCAGCAGCCCGCCCTGCGTCTGATGGTGTTCGTCGCCCCCGCCCTTCTTCTTGGCGTTGCCTTTTTTGCCCTTCAGGGGGGCGAGCCCGAGCGCGAGGTGACCGACTCGGCGGTCGTTTCCGCGAACCCGGTCGTCGAGGCGCCGGGTCAGGCTGTGTCGCCGGTCTATCAGGAAGCCCTCGATCGGGCCGAAGAGCAGCGCCGCGATGTCGCGCGACAGACCGGGCGGAGCTTTGTGCCGACCCCGCGGGCTGATACGAGCCAGAGCTTCCTTGAGAATGTCGAGGACCCCTTTGCCCTGGACCCGCTCGCCCAGTGGGAGGAACCGGCCGCCCCGCCGCCGGCGCCCGCACCGATGCTGCCGGATATCGAACCGATCGAGGCGCCCGCCGCGCCGGAGGTCGATCAACCACCGCCACCCGATTACACCTGGCTGATCGAGTCCATGGGTGGGCAGATGGCGGCCCTGTTCGGCGCCTGGACGCCCCAACCCGCTCAGGTTTATGAGGTCGCCCCGGTCGAGGAGCCGAGCGGCGAGGCGAATGGCGAGCCTTCGGGCGGCGAGCAGGGCCCGGCGCCCGGCGCCGGCTCCGGCGAGGAAGGCGAAGCGGAAGCGCCAACAGGGCCTGTCGGGCCGGCCATCGTGAATGCCGGCGAGATCGACTATGCCTACATGCTGACCACAGCCAATTCCGACGTGCCGGGCCCGGTGCTGGCCCAGCTTGTCAGCGGCCCGTTCAGCGGTGGCCGCCTGATCGGCAGCTTCGCCGTCGCGGATGAGCAACTCGTGCTCAGCTTCGAAACGCTCGTCTTTGATCGTGAGGAAATCTCGATCGACGCGATCGCGATGGACCCCGATTCGACCCTGACCGCTGTGCGTAGCCGGGTCGATCGGCACTATTTCGAGCGCATGGTCCTGCCGGCGGCCGCGAATTTCATCACCGCCTTTGCCAACGCCTTCGCCGAACGCGACACAACGGTCACCGTCGTGGAAGGCGGCACTGTCATCGAAGACACCGACACAGCCGATTTCGACCAGCAGCTTGCCGAAGGGGTGGCGTCCAGCACGGAAGTCATCACCAGCACCCTGCTGCAGCAGGCCGACAGACCGGTCACCATCATACTCGAGGCCGGCACGCCCTTCGGGTTGCTGTACCTCCAGGCCATAAGGGAGGCCCTCGAATGACACCGCAAGATCCCAGAAATGATGATCTGCAGGACGACGATCTCGAGATCACGCACGCCGATGACGACCCCTTCGCGATGGACGATGACGAGGCGGAAGACGACGATCTGATCGATGGCGACGAGGACGTGCTCGAGGCCTCGGATGCCGGAAGCGAGGACTTCGACCCCTTCGACGATGCCGATGAGGGCGACGGGGATGGCGCGGATGCTCCTGGCGATCAGGACATGCAGCTCGATGACGATACCGGCTTCGATGATGACGCCCCAGCCATGGTTGAGGCGGCCGACGAGGACGGCTTCTTCGACGAACAGGCGGAAGGCAGCGCCAAACGCGGCAGGTTCGCCAAGGGCTCCCGGTCGGACGGCGAAGCCGGGCCCGAGGTGATCCAGCGGCAGAACTTCATGTCCAGCCCGCTCTTCGTCCCAGCCGTCGGGGGTATCGGGATCGTCTTCGCCGGCGCCATGGCCTTCATGCAATGGCAGGGCCAGCAGTCGGAGTCGGTTCAACAGCGCCCTGTGGTCCCGGTCAACACCGGTGTCGCCCAGGAATTCGCCGCACGTCAGCAGGGCCCGGGCGAGGGCAGCCAGTTCGATCCCCAGGCCAGCGCCGGCAATCCGCTCCCGACGCCGGCCGGGGCGCCACAACCTTCCCGGCCCGAGCCCACGCGTCAGGACACGCCCGAAATGCAGGCCCGGATGGACCAGGCTCCCGCCGCGCCGGACTTCGCGCAGGCGGGTATGGACGATCCCTTCAGCGACGCCGATCCATTTGCCGAGCCCGACCCTTTCGAAGGAAACGACCCGTTTTCGGCCGGCAATCTCCCGGCCCCCGCGATGGACGAAAGCCCCTGGGGTGAGCCCGTGCCGCAGGCGGCGTGCGCGCCCGCCTTTGAGACGACGCCTGAACGTCGCGAGCCGGGCACTGACTATGGCCCCGATCTCGAGGCAGCCTGGGGCATGACCGACACCAGCTCGGCCGGGACCATGGCCGGAGGTGCCGTGAACGATCTCGCCGCCCGTGTCGAATCCTTCGACAACCGGTTCACCGCCCTTGAAGAAGCGATTGTCGAGATCGCCGAGGCCGCGCGCGATGCGGTCGATCTGCATGGCGATATTGCCGCCCTGCGCAGCGATCTCGAGGGGCTTCAGCTTCGCATGGCCGAGCTTGACAGCGCCATGGCGGAAACAAGGAAACTGGCCGAACGTGGCCCGGCAGCGGCGGCACCGACGGCGCGCGCCACCCCGGCCCGGCAGGCACCGGCCGAGCGGCAGGCCGCCCGTGAAGAGCCGGCCGAAAGGGCTCCAGCCAGCGAGCCGACCCGCGCCGCCACGCCGTCCGTCAGAATGGCGAGCGTAACACCCATGCCCAAACCCAACCCGCCGGGCGAGGTGCGGATCGCGCCTGACCGCTCGGACGAGCGGGCGGCCGATGCCCGTTCCCTGCGCACAGCTGCTGTCACCTCGCCGGCGGCAACCCCCGTCGTCTCGGCCGGCAGCGCCGACTGGGTCCTTCGGGCCGCCCAGCCGGGACGGGCCTGGATTGCCCGGCGTGGCAGCCGCGAGGTGACCGAGATCCGCGTTGGCGAGCGTGTGGCCGGGCTTGGCCAGATCGAGGCCGTGCAGGTCGAAAACGGCCTCTGGGTGGTCGAGGGAAGCGCCGGCCGCTTGCGCCAGCCCAACTGATCCCCTGCGCCCGGTGATTGGCGCCGGGTGATTTGCGTCCAGTGATTTGAGTCCCGGCCATGCCCCTCCCGAGGGCGGCCGGGCCCCTGACCGCCCGCGACCATCTTAGCTTCGAGGCCCAGAGGCGCTGCCGAAACCGGCCCGCTCGCCGCGCCTGCGTTCCTGATCAGCATTTCTTTACCCTTAGCGCCTAGCATCGCTTCTGACTCCTGACCTGCCTTCTCTGCATGGCAGGGCCTGCACGACGGGGGGCATCCGGAAAGAGCCCCTTAAGCAATTGTGGTTATTCTCGGGCATGGGTCAGGTGGTTTGGGGGTCGAGTGGATCGGCACTTGGGGGTCGCACGTCCGGGACGTGAGGCTGTGTCGGTCCCGAGAAACGTTCTCCTGGCGGGAACGGAGCGAGGGTGCGGTGGAACACAAGCCGATATCGGGTGCCATGGATGCGCTCAGAGCGATGGGAGTCGGCCTTGCCGGCGCGATGCTTCTGGTCGTGGCCGCGCTGGTTGTCAGCGCATCCCCAGCCTCGGCGCAGGGGGTTCCGCTCTGCGTGATCACCGTCGGAGGCGATTGCTTCTGCGGCACCTGGACGTCAGGTGGGACTGACGAGGGCGGTCAGGCGGACATCAGCAGCGATGGCGTGACGGTGTCCGGTACGGTGACGGCCAGTTGCAGAGTGCCCGATGGCGCGAGCCCTGATCCGGCAGCCGATCCTTCAGGAAACAACAAGACAGGCAATCCGGGGGCGATGGGCATGCCGGCCCCCGACGGTTCGTCGGGCAACGCGCCCCCGGCCCCGGGTAACGCACCCGGCCCGTCAGCTTCCGTGTCCCTGCCGACGAGCACCACCATAGGCGATATCGCCGGCCATAGTCGGATGGATCTTCACAATCTGACCGCGTTGCTGAACTTCGTGTTCTGGCTCACGGCGGTGATCTTCGTGCTGCTGGGCGTGCTGGGACTGAAGCAGTCGACCCAGCAGGGTCAGGGCGCGGCCGTCATGCCGGCCATCGCGAAGTTCTTCATCGCCGGCCTCGCCGCCGCCGCCCCGGCGGTCATCATCTGGATCCTGAACACCCTCGGGGCGTCGTCCGATGCCCTGTTGCCGACCGCCAATATCGGTGATCGCGCGCCCGGAATCCCTGACGGCGACGCTGTCGGCGACACGCTCGGTCACCTGATGCAGGGCATGGCGCTCGAGATGAAGCCGATCGAGGGCCTGTTCAGCTTCCTCTTCTACATTGCCGGCATCGCCGTGCTGTTCGATGCGATCATGAAGCTCCGTGGCTACAGCGACAATCCGCGCCAGGTCCCGGTCAGCATGTGCCTCAAGCGGTTCTTTGCTGCCGCCCTGCTGATGGCGGGCCCGTGGCTGATCTGGACGATCCTGACCACGATGGGCCTCGATCTGGAGGGCCATAATCAGGATGTCGTGCAGATTGGTGACGAACAGGTGACCGGCCTGTTCGGGCTGGACATCATGTTCGCCCGCTTCGTGAACAACATCGATGGCCCGGTCCGCCAGCTGGTCTCCATCACCTGCTTCCTGCTGGGGATGCTGCTGACGGCGAGCGGCATCATGCGGCTGATCCGCCAGGAGCAGGATGGCCCGCGCGGACCCACGGCGATGGGAACCTGGATCACCTTCGTGACGGCGGCGGTCCTGTTCGCCTTCCCGCAGGTCATGGATGCGATCACGTTCTCCATGTTCGCCGACGGGGTGGGCAACATCAATCCGGTTCTGGCCTATGGCGTCGACTCGCAGACCGACATCTACAAGTCGGCGCAGCGGACCATGGAGGCCGTTTTCCTGTTCGCCCAGCTGGTGGGCTGGGTGTCCTTCATTCGCGGTTTCGTGATCCTGCGCAAGGTGGCCGACGGTTCCAGCCGTTCCTCCACCACCGCAGCCTTCACGCACATCATCGGCGGAGCCTTGGCGGTGAACCTCGCTCCGTTCGTACGCGTCGTGCAGCACACGGTCGGGCTGCCCGGCGTACTCATCCAATGAACCCCGACCGGGAGAAGGAAAGAGGTGCGCTATGACTGAATTCAAGAAACTGGGCTATCGCCTGGCTGCCATCGCTTCGGTGGCCCTTCCGATGAGTGTGATCAGCGCGGTCGCCATGGCCGGTCAGAAGCCGGGTGCCGGCGCGCTGACCGACGGCACGCAGGGCGGTCAGTCGCTCGGCGGCTGGTTCGTCCGCCTTGCGGGTGACCTGTCGAACATCATGCCGCTGCTGAATTTCGCCTTCTATGCGATTTCGGTGGTGTTCCTGCTGCTCGGCATCACGGGCCTGAAGAAGGCGACCGAGCAGGGCGGCGGCGGCGGCATGATGCCCCATATCGCCAAGCTGTTCATTGCCGGTCTGGCAGCGGCGGCCCCGGCGGTTCTGGGCTGGGTGCTGGCCACCTACGGCGAAGGCACGGACTCCTCGCTCGAAGCGACGGCCGGCTGGACCAAGGGCGCCTACGAATACGAGTATACCGGCAACTGATCTTCGGATCCCTTGCCCAGGGCGATCCACCTGATCGCCTTCAGCACAACGATCGAAAGGGGCGCGTCGCCGGGGGCTGGCGCGCCCTTTTCCTGTTGGGCTCACCTTTTTTTGGTGCGTGTTCCCGGAACAGGCTCGGAATTCATCTCTTCGTTAACGAAACCCGTGCGAGGCTTATCGCGCTCGGGGACGGGTGACCTGCGGGTCGCCTCGACATGAGGGGGGAAAAGATGAGCCTGCTGCCGATCGTTCTGGGTGTTGCGCGCGGACCTTCGCTGGATGCCGCGGGTCGATCGCGCCCGGCACCCGTGGCCGATCATGAGGCCATCATGGACAAGGTTCTGGAGCGCGACCAGCAGCGCTGCCGGTTCTGCGGTTTTGAATCGAGGAAGTATCAGGAGGTCGTGGCCCTGAACGGCGACGACGCGGATCTGCGTGCCAAGAACCTCGCCACCGCCTGCATCTTCTGCCACCAGTGCTTTCATCTGGAACAGATCGGCGAGACACGCGCCGGCACGCTGATATGGCTGCCGGAGATCCCCCAGGCAGCACTCAACCAGATCTGCCGGGCCATCTTCATCGCGCGGATCACCTCCGGCCCCATGGCCGACGCGGCCCGCAAGGCCCTCGACGTGCTGATGGAGCGGCGCGAGGCCGCCGCCGCACGGCTGGGCAGCGACGATCCGGTGATCCTGGCTGCCGTCATGCAGGATTTCCTGGAAGATCGCGACTATGCGAAGCGCGCTGCCCGGCTCAAGGGCATCAGGCTGTTGCCGCTCGACCGCCGGATCGTCCGCGAGGGCGACATGGAGTTCAACAAGTTTCCGCAGATCCTGGCCTATTGGCGGTCCAAGGACGGACCGTTCGGCGAGGCGATGCCGGCCGGCTGGTTCGATCTGTTCGACCGGATGTGCCTCAAGGCAGCCGCCTGACAGGCATGTCGGGGACGTGTAGAGTGGAGGGGTCTGGGGGCGATCGAGCTGCCGGGCCCGGGGGAAGGGGTGCCCTATGGCGAGTTTCATCGACCAGATCTTTGCGCCGATCATCAAGGCGCTGAACCAGCCGCTCGAATCCTATGTGAAGCTCGAGACGGCCGACGACGAGACGACACTCGTCGCGCGCGACGGCTCGCTCGTCTCGGTCCTCAAGGTCGAAGGCGCCAAGCAGATCGTGGGCGATGAGGAATATGCCCGGATGGTCGAGCAGGCGACGGTGAAGCTGGGCGCCCGCTTCGACCGCATGGGCTACGCGCTGCAAGTTGTCTACACGCGCAATCCGGGCCAGACCTCCCACGCTCTCAAGTCGATGCTGAAACCCAACCGCGACGCTGCCAGGGGTATCGGGCTGGACCTCGACGATCTCTTCATGGAGCGGTTCCAGAACCTGCAGAAATTCGTTTCCCATGAAGACACCTATTTCGTCGTCTGGACCCGTCCTTCCTCGCTGACCAAGGCGGAGATGAAGCGCAACGAGGATGTACGCCGCAAGACGCGCTGGGTCCCGGCCTCGGACGCCCAGTTTCCCTTCGCTGCGCTGGAGATGCTCCGCACCCGGCACCAAAGCTTCGTGAAGGCGATCGAGGGCTCGCTCGACGAAATGCAGATCCGGGCGCGGCTGATGGATAGCCATGCCGCCCTGCGCGCGGTGCGGCTCTCCCTTTATCCCTATCTCTGGAACGAGAAATGGCGGGCCTGCCTTCCCGGCGACCCGCTGCCGGCGCGCGCGCCCCGGCGGCCCGACGATTATTCGGACGTTCTCTGGCCGCCGCTGCGCCATCAGCTGCTGCATGCCGATGCCGAGGTGCTCTCCCCCTCCGTCGTCCGGATCGGTGACCTGATCTGGACCGGGCTCGACATCATCCTGGCGCCACAGGACCCGCAGCCCTTCACCCAGCTCATGACCCGGCTGGTCGAGGCCGGCGTGCCCTTCCGTATCTCCTACCTCGTGGAAAGCGGCGGTATCCAGGGGGCAGCCACACGGGCGCTGGCCGCCTCGATCCTTGGCTTTTCCAACGAGGTCAACAAGCAGATCCGTGAATCCCTGGAAGCCCTGCGCGAGGTGGCCCGCGATCAGCCGGTGGTGCGCTTGCGCATCAGCCTCGCCACCTGGGCGCCGCAGGATCAGATGGAACTCCTGCAGGAGCGGGTTGCGATCCTGACGCAGGCCACCGAGAGCTGGGGCTATTGCCAGGTCTCCGAGCGGGCAGGCGATCCGCTGGACGCGGTCATGTCGTCAGCACTCGCCGTGGCCTGCGCCTCGACCGCCCCGCCGGCCGTGGCCCCGCTCAGCGAGGTGGCGAAGCTGCTGCCCTGGCAGCGGCCGTCCAGCCCGTTCGAGACAGGCGCCATCCTGTTCCGCTCTGCCGACGGCAAGGTGTGGCCCTATCAGACCGGCTCGACGCTGACGACGACATGGTTCGATCTGATCTTTGCCCAGCCGGGTGCCGGTAAATCGGTGCTGATGAACGCCATGAACCTGGGCACGATCCTGACACCGGGCATGAACAGCATGCCCTTCGTCGCGATCGTCGATATTGGCCCATCCTCATCCGGGTTGATCTCGCTGCTGCGTGATGCGCTCCCCTTCGAGCGGCGCCATGAGGTAGCCCATTACAAGCTGCGCATGGACGCGGAATACGCGATCAACCCCTTCGATACACAGCTCGGTGCACGCTATCCGCTCATGAACGAGCGCAGCTATCTGGTCGAGCTTTTGACCCTGCTCAGCACCCCGGCCGGTCAATCCGCGCCCTATGACGGCATTTCCCAGCTGGCCGGGCTGGTGATCGACGAGATGTTCCGCTGGCGCGCCGACGATCAGGCGAATGCGGAACCCCGCACCTACCTTCAGGGCCTCAACAGCGATATCGACAAGGCTGTCAGCGCCTACAACCTGCACATCGAGGAAGACACCTACTGGTGGGACCTCGTCGACAAGCTGTTCGAGAAGGGCGCGGTGCACGAGGCCATGCTGGCCCAGCGCTATGCCTCCCCGACGCTGGCCGACGCTGTCACGGCGGCGCGCCGCCCGCAGATCCGCTCGCTGCTGGAAGAGACCAAGATCGGCTCGGGCGCGGAAAGCGTGATCCATGCCTTCGAGCGCATGGTCACCTCGGCGATCCGGGAATTCCCGATCCTCGCGGCGACCACCCGGTTCGATATCGCCGACGCCCGCATCTGCGCGCTCGACCTTCAGGATGTCGCCCCGCAAGGTGACGGCACCGCCGATCGCCAGACCGCACTGATGTACATGCTGGCCCGCCATGTGCTGATCCGCAACTGGTGGCTGGGTGAGGATATCCTCAAGCACATGCCGCCCTTGTTTCGCGAGCATCACGAGAAGCGGATCCGCCAGGTGCGCGAACTGCCCAAGCGGATTTGCTATGACGAATTTCACCGCACCAGCAACTCGAAATCGGTGCGCTCCCAGATCATCCGTGATGTTCGCGAGGGGCGGAAATGGGGTGTCCAGATCGTGCTGGCCTCTCAGCTCCTCGACGATTTCGACGATGACATGGTCGATCTGGCGACGGGCGTCTGGGTGCTGGGGGCGGCGGTCTCCGAGCGCGCAGTGGATAAGGCGCAGGAGCGCTTTGGTCTCTCGCAGACCGCCCATTGGGTCATGCGCAACCGCCTGACAGGGCCAAGGGCAGGCGGGGCACCGGCGCTGCTGATCCTCGGCACCAATGAGGGGCGCTATGAGCAGCTCGTCTACAACACGCTGGGGCCCATCGAGCTCTGGGCCTTCTCGACCTCGGCCGAGGACGTCGCCATCCGCAACCAGCTTTATGCCCGCATCGGGGCCTCGGACGCGCGGCGGCTGCTGGCGGCCCGCTATCCGGGTGGTTCCGCA
>CAZPBH010000046.1:0-11514 GCA_964584645.1 uncultured Rhodospirillales bacterium
TGAACCGGGTGCGCACGCTCTCCGGCGGGGTGGCCGAGCTGGTCCTGCGCGGGACCGCGACCCATCGCCGGGCCGATGGCAGCGAGGTCGATATCCGGCACTATACCTTCGTCGAGACGCTTCCCACCGGCGATGGCGGCTCCTTTCAGGTGTATTTCAACCTGTGGACCGATGGCGCTCACCGTCCGATCAAGTTCCAGACGGGCGAGCCCGGCTCCGGCTTCGAGGCGATCGGTGTACGCGAGGGCTGGGAGACCCTGGCCGCCGGGCTGGAGCGGATTCCCCAGCTACCCGCTGCCCGGTAAGGTGCCGCCGGTATAGCTGGCGATCAGGCTCCCGGCGATCAGGTACCAGCCATCGACCAGCACGAAGAAGATGATCTTGAAGGGCAGGGCGATGATCACCGGCGGCAGCATCATCATGCCCATGCTCATCAGGATCGAGGCCACGACCATGTCGATCACCAGAAACGGCAGGAAGATCAGGAAGCCGATCTCGAAGGCGCGCTTGAGCTCGCTGATCATGAAGGCCGGGATCAGAACCTGCAGCGGGACGGCCTGAGGGTCCTCGGGCAGGTCCTCGCGATTGGCGCTGGCGAACAGCATCAGGTCCTGCTCCCGCGTATGGTCGAGCATGAAGGCCTTCAACGGCGCGACCGAGCGCTCGAACGCCTCCATCTCGTCGATCTCGCCCTCGATCAGGGGAGAGATGCCCGCTTCCCAGGCGACCTCGAAGGTCGGGGCCATGATGAAGAAGGTCAGGAACAGCGCCAGGCTGACCAGCACCTGATTGGGCGGCGTGGTCTGGGTGCCCATGGCGTTGCGCACGAAGGACAGCACGATCACGATCCGGGTAAAGCAGGTCATCATGATCAGGATCGAGGGCGCCAGGCTCAGCACCGTCAACAGCCCGACCAGCTGCACCACCGTGCCGGCCAGTGTCCCGTCCTGCTGTGCCTCGCCGAGGTCGAGGCTCAGCGTCTGGGCGGCGGGAGCGCCCGGAAAAAGGCCGACCAGCCCGAGGATCAGCGCCGCGAGCGCCAGCAGGCGCGCGGCCGTCATGAGAGGGTCCCCTCGGCCCGGGCGGTCCCGCTGTCCCGGTCCACCGTTGCGGCGGGCTCGGCCGGGGGCGTGATCGCGGTTTCGATCACCAGGTCCCGCTCGCCGCCGATCAGCACAAGGTGCTGGCGGTCGTCGCGTTCGATCAGTACCAGCCGCCGGCGGGCATCGAGCCCGAGCGTCTCCACGACCCGCAGGCGTCGCCCGTTGCGGGCCATCTGGCCGAAATCGGTGAGGCCCATCCGGCGCACGCCATAGGCCACCAGCGCAATCAGCGCGATGACGATGACCAGCGCCAGAAAGGCCTCAAGATAGGTGCCGGCATCCATCAGCCGGGGTCCCGGCGGTCTTGGCCTGTCTCGGAGGCGGCCTCCTGGATCTCCCGCAGCCGGGCCGACAGCCGGTCGAGCCGGGTGACCAGCCGTTCCAGCTCGCCCGTGCGGACCCGCGTCGTCCCGTCCTCGGCATGCAAAGGCCCATAGGCCTGCGAGACAGCCTGCGCGGTGTCCGGCAGATCGGAAAGGTCCGGCGCCACCCCCGCTGCGAGCGCCTCCTCGGCGCGCGCAATCACTGCATCCGGCCGCGCGAGCGCCGCCTCACGATCGGAATTCATCACCCCATCCCCCAACTCTGTTGACTGAATATTAACCCAATTTTCCGATGCTGGTCGAGATCGATCTGGAAGCCCCGGCTTTCCGGCCTGCTGATGGTCGAAAAGGGGGGCTGAAACGGGCCGTGGCAGCGATCTTGCATGGCATGCAGGGGCGCGTTGGCCGATGCCCGCGCCGTGTGCAGCAGTTGGGAAGTTGAAGGCGATGAACCTGCCGAATCTGAGCCTGGTCAAGGCCATCAACACCAAGCTCTCCTGGCTCGACGCCCGGCAGAAAGTGCTCGCGCGCAATATCAGCCACGCCGATACCCCAGGCTATCGGGGCCGCGACCTGAAACCGCTGCAACCGACCGATTTCCGCTCTGCCCTGCGCGCCACCCAGCTGGAGCCGGCGCGCACCTCGGCCTCCCATCTGGGTCAGCTGCGCCCCGGTGACGCGAATCATCGCGACCGGGAAGAGCGCCAGCCCTATGAGGTCGTGCCCGATGGCAATACCGTGACGCTGGAAGACCAAATGATGAAGGCCTCGAAGACGGCGATGGACCACCGCATGACGACGAGCCTGTATGGCCGCGCCGTCGGCCTGATCCGGATGAGCCTGAACGGCGGCAACTGACGCGTAATTGAGCTGGAGCCTGCACCATGGGCGATTTTGACAAGACGATGCGCATCTCGGCCGCCGGCATGCAGGTCCAGAATGAGCGCATGCGGCTGATCGCCCAGAACATGGCCAACGCGCAGACCGTGCCCGGCCTGCCGGGCGAAGAGCCCTATCGCCGCCAGCTGATCTCCTTCAAGACGGAATATGACCGCACGATGGGAACCGACATCGTGGCGGTGGACCGGATCACCGAAGATCAGAGCGCGTTCAACAAGGAATACCGACCGGGCCACCCTGCGGCCGATGAACAGGGCTTCGTGCTCCGTCCCAACATCAGCACGCTGATCGAGGCCATGGACATGCGCGAGGCCCAGCGCGCCTATGAAGCCAATCTGCGCATGATCGCCCTGTCGCGCGACATGCTGAGCAAGACCATCGACATGCTGCGTGGCAAATAGGCCGCGGTCCAGCTGAAGGAGACACGAGATGACGGTGCTTGGACCCGAGGCCCTCAAGGCCTACAGCCAGTCCTCCAGCCTCAAGGGCGCGCCCGGCATGGAGACCGCCCAGGGCGGTCCCACCTTCGGCGATGTCCTCAAGCAGGCCGTGACGACCACGATGGAGAGCCAGAAGACCGCCGACACCCAGGCCCAGGCGCTGGTCGAGGGACGCGCCGACCTCATGGACGTCGTTCAGGCCGTCACCAACGCGGAGCTGACCCTGGAAACGGCGATTGCGGTTCGCAACAAGGTCGTGCAGGCTTACGAGAAGATCCTTCAGATGCCGATCTAGCGGCTGCGGGATCGGCTGCACCTTCAACCCCCGACCCTGCCATGGCGCAGGAGGCAGGAGCGAGATGAGCGAGGGCGAGGTCATGACCGTGCTCAGCGAGGCGCTGTGGATGGTCATCATCGTCTCCGGCCCGGTGATGCTGGTCGGGCTGGCGGTCGGGCTGACGATCTCGCTGTTCCAGACGGTCACCCACCTTCAGGAAATGACCCTGGTGTTCATCCCCAAGATCCTTGCGGTTTTTCTCGCCCTGATGGTTTTCCTGCCCTTCATGATTGCCTCACTTCGCGACTTCACGCGCGGGCTTGCTGATCGTATCATCGGCATGGGTTGAGTGCGCGCGGCGTTCGGCACGCGCGGGGCAAGCAGGTGAAAAAGGGGCACGGCCGCGCTGGAAAGTGCGGCCTGATCGGGGGCTGACGGGTGACGTTCGATCTGGAGAGCTGGCTGGTGGGGGGCGTTTACGCCTTCATGCTGGTCTTCGCCCGGGTTGGCGCGGCCTTTCTGGTGCTGCCCGCCTTTTCGGAAGCCTTCACCCCCGTCAATGTGCGCCTTGCCATTGCGCTGAGCCTGAGCCTTCTCGTGACCCCGGTGATCGCCCCTTCGCTGCCGGACATTCCGACACGTCCGGTGAATCTGGTCCTGCTGGCTGGCATGGAGGTGCTGGTCGGCCTGTTCTTCGGCCTGCTCGCCCGGATCGTGAAGTCGGCGCTCGATGTCGCCGGGTTCATCGTCTCCATCGGCACCGGGCTGCAGAACGCCATCACCTTCAATCCGGCGCTGGGCCAGCAGACGCCCAGCTTCAGCGTCTTGCTCACCACCGCTGGCCTTGTGATCATCTTTGCCTCCAACCTGCATCATGTGCTGATCGTCGGCGTCCTCGACAGCTACATGATGTTTCCGGTCACGCCCTCGGTGCCGATCGGCGACATGACCCAAACCATAGCCGAATTCGTGGCCCAGAGCTTCGTCATCGGTGTCCGGCTGGCTGCACCTTTCCTTCTGATTTCGCTGGTGTTCTTCTTTGCGATGGGCCTGATCGCGCGTTTCGTGACGCAGCTTCAGGTCTTCTTCATCGCCCTGCCGGTGAAGATCGTGATCGGGTTCATGGTCTTCGCGCTGACCGCCTCGGCGATACTGCTGACCTGGCTGCGGCTGGTCGATGACCAGCTCTCACCCTTCTTCCCGGGGCTCTGAGCCATGGCGGAGGGTGATGATGACGCCTCGAAAACAGAGGAACCGACAGCCAAGAAGCTCTCCGATGCCCGCAGCAAGGGCGATCTGCCCGTCAGCCGCTATCTCAACAGCTGGGCGATCGTGTTCACCGCAGCGCTGCTGCTTGCCTTTGCCGCGGGACCGATGGTGAACGGGATCCAGCAGGCGCTCGTGCCCTTCATCGCCCAGCCCCACGCCATGCCCTCCGACATCGAGGGGATGGGGCAGGTCATCCAGCGCGCCGTGATCCAGGTCGCGAGCGCCCTCGGTCTGCCGCTGATCCTGATCGCGGTGGCCGGTGTCGCGGCCTCGATGTACCAGACAGGCGGCCCGCTCGTAACCGGCTCCAAGCTTGAGCCGAAGCTGAGCGCGATCAGCCCCGTGGCCGGCTTCAAGAGAATCTTCTCCAAGCAGGGTCTGGTCGAGCTGGGCAAGGCGGTCGCGACCCTGATCATCATCGGCCTTGCGGTGGCCTATGTCGTGATGCGGGAGTTCGAGATTGCCGAGCTGATGGTGGGCCGGGACATGATCACGGTTCTGGTCCAGCTGCGCGATTCGATGCTGCTTCTGATCTCCGCCGTCCTCATCGCGGCGCTGACCGTGACCGTCTTCGATGTTGTCATGCAGCGCATGATGCACCGCAAGAAGCTGCGCATGACCAAGCAGGAGATAAAGGACGAACACAAGCAGGCGGAGGGCGATCCGCTGGTCAAGGGCAAGATCCGGGCCCTGCGCATGGAAAAGGCGAAACAGAGGATTGCCGAGGGTATTGCGCGTGCCAGCGTGTTGATCACCAACCCGACCCATTTCGCCATCGCCCTTGCCTATGACCAGGACAGCATGGCGGCGCCTCAGGTGACGGCCAAGGGTGTGGACCATCTCGCCCTCAGGATGCGCGAGATGGCTGCGGAACATGACATCCCCATCATCGAGAATCCGCCGCTGGCGCGCACCCTCTATCACAGCGTCGAGGTCGATCAGGAAATCAGGCCCGAGCACTACAAGGCCGTGGCCGAGATCATCTCCTATGTCATGGGCCTCGGCGCGGGGGCCGGTGGCGCTGAACGGCGGGCAGCGCCGTGACCGAGATCCTGCGAGACCCCGACCTGCTTCGGGCCGTTCGCCTTTCCGATACGGTCCCCCCGGGCGAGAAGGGCCTGATCGGTCGGCTGCACAACCCGATCGTCCAATGGGGCGGCATGCTGGGAAGTGCAGCAATCGCCGGGGGAACCATTGCCGGGCTCTGGTTGCTGCCGGATCAGGCGGCCATCGTCGTCAACACCTCCGTCGTGCTGCTGCTGGTCTGGCTGATGGTCATCCTGACCGCCACGCTGATCATGGCCGGCCGGACACGACGTGCGGTCAACCTGCTCTATCAGGCCATCGATTCCGGCGATGCGGGTGTCATCGTCGCGACCGAGGCCGGCCGCATCCTCTACGCCAACGACCGGATGCACGAGATGTTCGGGCGTGACGCCCAGCTGAGCTGGGACGCGATCCGCGCCCAGCTGAACGGTGACCGGGACCCTGCGGTCGACATGCTTTTCGAATCGGCCGCCCATGGCACCGCGCGGGAAGCGGAGCTGGACGTTGGTGCCGCCGGCGCGGAGCGGACCATGCTCGTCTCCGAACGCCCGATTCCCAAGAGTGGCGGCCATGTCCGCTGGCGGTTCAAGGACGTCACCGCCGATCGGCAGATCGATGCTCTCGTCGATGCCGAACGGACCAAGCTGATCGACCTGATGGACAACGCTTCGGTCGGGATCCTCGCCGTCGATGCCGAGGGCCATTTCGAATTCGTGAACGCCACCTTTGCCGATTGGGTCGGGATGAACGCGACCGACCTCTCGGCCAATGAATGGGCCCTGCATGATTTCCTTTTGCGACCCGCCAGCGATCTCGCCCCCCATGCCGCGCTCCGTGGCGAGCGGTCCCGCCATGCCGGGCAGGTCCAGTTCGTCGCCGTCGACGGACGCGAGTTCCTGGCAGCCGTCGACCAGACCCTGGTGCGTGATGCGTCCGGCCATCTGATCCGCGCCCGGTACATCATCCGCGATCTGGAGCCGGAGCTTCGTTGGCAGGATGCGCTTCGGATCTCCGAACAGCGCTTTCGCCGGGTGTTCCAGGAGGCACCCATCGGCATCCTGCTGCTGGGTGGCGATGGCCGGATCCGGGAGAGCAATGATGCGGCCGAGACGGTGCTGGGCCTGGCCGCGGCTGAGCTGATCGACCATCCGCTCGCGGATTTTGTCGATGCCAACGATCATGAGGGGTTGCAGGCCGATATTGCCCAGGCCGCCACCGATCCCACGCGCCCGGCCACACGCACGGTTCGCCTCAACGGTCGGGCGGCCGGTCAGGCCCAGTTCTTCTTCCGCCGGATCGACACGGCCGAGGAAGGCGAGGCCGCCGACGCCACCCTGATCGTCCACGTGATCGATGTCAGCGAACAGAAGCGGCTGGAGGAACAATTCGCCCAATCCCAGAAGATGCAGGCCGTCGGCCAGCTGGCCGGGGGGGTGGCCCATGATTTCAACAATCTGCTGACGGCGATGATCGGGTTCTGCGATCTGCTGCTGCAGCGCCACCGCCCTGGCGATCCCTCCTTTGCCGACATCATGCAGGTGAAGCAGAACGCCAACCGGGCGGCCA
The DNA here is from genome assembly GCA_964584645.1 of uncultured Rhodospirillales bacterium. GTDB lineage: Bacteria > Pseudomonadota > Alphaproteobacteria > CAZPBH01 > CAZPBH01 > CAZPBH01. The sequence goes on from CAZPBH010000046.1 coordinate 6,926, forward strand.
ATCTGGTGCGCCAGCTGCTGGCCTTCTCGCGCCAGCAGACGCTGCGCCCACAGGTGCTGGACGTCACCGATGTGCTGGCCGAGCTGGCTCACCTGCTGCGCCGCCTTATCGGGGAGAACATCGAGCTCGACCTCGTTCACGGGCGCGATCTTGGGCTGGTCAAGGTCGATCAGGGCCAGCTCGAGCAGGTCATCATCAATCTTGTCGTGAACGCGCGCGATGCGATGCGCAGCGGCGGCAATCTCGCCGTGCGGACCGCCAACCATGCCCTCTCGAGGCCCCAGCGGCTGGGGGATGAGGAAATGCCCGCCGGCGAATGGGTGCGCATCGATGTCATCGACAACGGGACAGGGATCGACCCGGCCGTCCTGCCGCGCATCTTCGAGCCCTTCTTTTCCACCAAGGCGGTGGGCTCGGGCACCGGGTTGGGACTGTCCACCGTCTACGGCATCGTGCGCCAGACGGGGGGCTTCATCACGGTTGAAAGCCGCGTGGGCGAGGGGACCACCTTCACCATCTTCCTGCCGCGTCATTATCCGGCGCCGGAAGCCCTCAGCGCACCCGGAACCGATGGCGGGACGACTGCCAGCGACCTCACGGGGGCCGGACGTATCGTGCTCGCCGAGGATGAGGAGGCCGTCCGGGCCTTTTCCGCCCGCGCCCTGCGCAACAAGGGTTATGACGTCCTCGAGGCCCCGAATGGCGAGCAGGCCATCGTGCTCTTCGAGGAGTCGGAGTTGCCGATCCAGCTGCTCATCACCGACGTCGTGATGCCCGGTATCGACGGCCCGACCCTGATCGCGCGCATCCGGGAGCGGTGGCCGGAGACCCGGGTCCTCTGTATCTCGGGCTATGCCGAGGAGCGGATGCAGGACAGCCTTTCCGGCCTGCCCGACGTCCACTTCCTTGCCAAGCCCTACAGCCTCAAGGACCTTGCCGCCACCGTGAAAGAGGCGCTCGCAACCCCCTGATTGGACACCGACAGGGACGTTCCCTGCCAATTTGTTCCCATCTTGTTCCGCTTTCTGCTTGCGCAAAAGGAACAAAGCATGTACTTCGACCGTCATCCGACAGGTGACAGCGAGGGGAGCGATCGGCTATGACCAGCACCGCATTACGGGTGATCGACAAGGACGGCATGGACAAGCAGAAAGCGCTGGACGCAGCGTTGGGCCAGATCGAGCGCGCCTTCGGCAAGGGCTCGGTCATGAAGCTGGGCGGGCAGGACGGCCTTGTGGATATCGAGGTCGTGCCGACAGGGTCGCTCGGCCTCGACATCGCGCTCGGGATCGGCGGTCTGCCCCGCGGGCGCATCATCGAGATCTACGGGCCCGAGAGTTCGGGCAAGACCACGCTGGCGCTGCACGCCCTTGCCGAGGCGCAGAAGAATGGAGGCACCTGCGCGTTCATTGATGCCGAGCATGCCCTCGACCCTTCCTACGCCCGCAAGCTGGGTGTCAATCTGGACGAATTGCTGATCTCCCAGCCCGATGCGGGCGAACAGGCGCTGGAGATCGCCGACACCCTCGTGCGCTCTGGCGCGATCGATGTGCTGGTGGTCGATTCGGTCGCTGCCCTCGTCCCCAGGGCCGAGCTGGAGGGGGAGATGGGCGACAGCCATGTCGGTCTGCAGGCAAGGCTCATGAGCCAGGCGCTGCGCAAGCTGACCAGTTCGATTTCCCGCAGCCGCTGCGTGGTGATCTTCATCAACCAGATCCGTCTGAAGATCGGGGTGATGTTCGGCAGCCCCGAGACGACCACGGGCGGTAATGCGCTGAAGTTCTATGCCTCGGTCCGCATGGACATCCGCCGGATCGGCTCGATCAAGGAGCGCGACACCGTGATCGGCAACCAGACGCGGGTCAAGGTGGTCAAGAACAAGATGGCACCGCCTTTCCGGGTCGTCGAATTCGACATCATGTACGGTGAAGGCGTGTCGAAGACGGGCGAATTGCTCGACCTTGGCGTGCAGGCTGGCATTGTGGAAAAGGCGGGGTCCTGGTTCAGCCATGACGGCCAGCGCATCGGCCAGGGTCGCGAGAACGCAAAGACCTTCCTGCGCGAGAATCCGGAAGTTGCGTCGGCGATCGAACACAAGATCCGCGCCAATGCCGGCCTTGTGGCAGAGAGCATGATGGTCGGCCCGGATGCGGACGACACCTCCTCCTCAACCGGGGAAGACTGATCCCGCCCGTCAGTGCATGCCGCTCTTCACTGGATCGACAGGCCGGCAGGGCTTACATCGTTGACGAAGGACGGTCCCGGCATGCAAGGGACCGTTCCGAGTGACCCTGCCACCAGTCGAAGAGATGAGACGGCATGCGAACGGCCAACGACATACGCCGGGCCTTTCTGGACCATTTCGCCGCGGCCGATCACCGGATCGTGCCGTCGGCGCCGCTCGTGCCGTTCGGTGACCCGACCCTGCTGTTCACCAACGCCGGCATGGTGCCGTTCAAGAACTTCTTCACCGGGCGGGAAACCCCACCGAGCCCTCGTGCCGCCAGCTCCCAGAAATGCGTGCGCGCCGGGGGGAAGCACAATGACCTCGAAAATGTCGGGCACACGGCCCGCCACCATACCTTCTTCGAGATGCTGGGTAATTTCTCCTTCGGAGATTACTTCAAGGAGGAGGCGATCCACCACGGCTGGAGCCTGGTGACCGGCGAGTTCGGTCTCGATCCCGACCGGCTCCTGGTGACCCATTACGCCGAGGATGAGGAGGCGCGCGCGCTCTGGAAGAAGATTGCCGGGCTCCCGGATGAGCGGCTGATCCCCATCGCGACATCGGACAATTTCTGGCAGATGGGCGAGACGGGACCGTGCGGGCCCTGCTCGGAAATCTTCTACGACCACGGGCCCGGAATCCCGGGCGGGCCCCCGGGGAGCCCGGATGAAGATGGCGACCGCTTCATTGAGATCTGGAACCTCGTCTTCATGCAGTTCGACCAGCAGGGCGATGGCACACGCCTCGATCTGCCGCGGCCGTCGATCGATACGGGCATGGGGCTCGAACGCATCGCGGCGATCCTGCAGGGCAAGCACGACAACTACGATACCGACCTGTTCCGCCCGCTGATCGAGCGGTCGGCCCATCTGACCGACGGTGCGCCGGAAGGGCCGGGGCGCATCTCGCACCGCGTGCTGGCCGACCATGTGCGGGCCAGCGCCTTTCTGATCGCCGATGGCGTGCTGCCCAGCAATGAGGGCCGTGGTTATGTGCTGCGTCGGATCATGCGGCGCGGCATGCGGCATGCCCATCTGCTGGGTGCCGACAGCCCGCTGATGCACAGGCTGGTGCCCGACCTTGTGGGCCAGATGGGCGAGGCCTTTCCCGAGCTCGTGCGCGGCAGGGCCATGATCGAGGAAACCCTGCGCCGCGAAGAGGAGCGTTTCCGCCTGACGCTCGAGCGCGGACTGAAGATGCTGGAGGAGGAGACTGCAAGGCTGGGGGAGGGAGCGCCGCTTCCCGGCGACATCGCCTTCCGGCTGTACGACACCTTTGGGTTTCCCGTCGATCTGACGCAGGATGTGCTGCGCGGCCAGGGCCGGGGGGTCGACATGGCGGGCTTCGAAGCTGCGATGGCACGCCAGAAGGCCGAGGCGCGCAAGGCCTGGGCCGGCTCCGGCGAGGCAGCGACCGAGGAAATCTGGTTCGACCTGCGCGACCGGCTGGGTGCAACGGAATTCATCGGCTATGGCTCCGAAACGGGTGAAGCGCAGGTGCAGGCTCTCGTGCGCGGCGGCGCTGAGGTCGAGCGGGCCGACGCGGGCGAGGAGGTGCAGCTGATCGCCAACCAGACGCCGTTTTATGGCGAATCGGGCGGGCAGGTCGGGGATACCGGGACGATCACGACCGAGGCGGGCGTGCGGCTGACCGTGCGGGACACCTTCAAGCGGCAGGGCGATCTGGTCGTCCATGACGCGGTGGTCGAGGAGGGCGAGATCGCGCGGGGTGCGACGATCCAGCTTGCCATCGATGGCCTGCGCCGGGCTGCCGTCAAGGCGCACCATTCGGCCACGCATCTGCTGCACGAGGCGCTGCGCCGTCGGCTGGGTGAGCATGTGACCCAGAAGGGCTCGCTGGTCGCGGCGGACCGGTTGCGCTTCGACTTTGCCCATCCCGAGGCCCTCACGGGCGAGGATCTCGCGGCCATCGAGGCGATGGTCAATGATCGCGTCCTGCTGAACGCCGATGTCGGCGTGCGTCTGATGCCCATCGATCAGGCGATGGCGGCCGGTGCCATGGCGCTGTTCGGCGAGAAATACGGCGAAGAGGTGCGCGTCGTCTCGATGGGGGGCTTTGATGAGCCGATGGCTACGCGCGATTTCTCCGTGGAGCTCTGCGGGGGCACCCATGTGGGGCGCACCGGCGATATCGGCCCCTTCCGTATCATCGCCGAGAGCGCGGTCTCCTCGGGCGTCCGCCGGATCGAGGCGGTGGCAGGGCGCTCGGCACTCGCCTGGATGGCCGAACGCGACCGGCTCCTGAGCGCTGCCGCGGCAGGTTTGCGGGCCCCGCCCGCGGAAGTTCCGGAGCGGATCGCCGGGCTTATCGAGGAGCGCAAGCGCCTTGAGCGCGAGGTTGT
>CAZPBH010000047.1:0-11479 GCA_964584645.1 uncultured Rhodospirillales bacterium
GGCATCCGTGGCGCCCTCGATCAGCATCGCCCCGCTCTGTGAGGACACCGCCCCCAGACCGAGGCCGAGGAAGCCCGCCAGCCCGCTTGCCGTGCCGCCGGCCTCGGGCGCGGCAGCGACGGCGCCGGCGAGACCGTTCGGGGCTGCCAGACCGTTGCCCACCGACTGAAAGGCCAGCGTGCCGAACAGGATCAGCGGCGACATCACGCCCGCCAGCGCGAAACCCAGCAGGCCGACATTGGCCAGAAGTGCAATCAGGCAGCCGATCCAGATCATCCTGTCCATGCCCACGCGCTCGGTGTAGCGGCCGTTGATGAAGTTGGCGGCGATGTAGGCGATCGCGGCCGCCATGAAGTAGACGCCGTATTCACTGGCCGGCCGGTCCAGAATGTTCACCATGATATACGGGGCCGTCGCCAGAAAGGCGAAGAAGGTGCCCTGCGCGAAGGCCGTCTGGCCGGCATAGCCCAGAAAGGCCGGCCGCTGCATCAGCCGGACATAGGCACGCAGGGTCGAGACGATGTCGGGCATCGGCCCCGGCGCACGCAGCGTTTCCGGCAATCCCCGCCAGGCAAAGACCAGCACGGTCAGGGCCACTGCCACCAGCAGCAAGAAGCTTGCCCGCCAGCCGGCCCAGACATCCAGATAGCCGCCGATGAACGGTGCCAGCATCGGGGCCACCGCCATGCCCATGATGACATAGCTGATCAGGCTCGCCGCCTTCGCCCGCCCGTAAAGGTCGGCGATCATCGCACGCGTCAGCACCATGCCGGCACAGCCGCCGATGGCCTGGATGATCCGCGCGCCGATCAGCGCCTCGATGGTCGGGGCAAGGGCTGCCAGCGCGCTGCCGAGCGCAAACAGCCCGAGGCCGATCAGCATCAGCGGCCGGCGCCCGAAGCGGTCGGAAAGGGGGCCGTAGAAGAGTTGGCCCACCGCCACGGCGACCAGATAGAAGGTCAGCGCCAGCTGCACGACGGCATAGGGCGCCTCGAAGGCCTTCTCCAGCCCCGGCATCGAGGGCACGAACAGGTTGAGCGCGAAGGGCCCGACCGCGGTGATCGCCACCAGCAGGATCAGCGAGAGCTTCGGCGTATCGGCTGCGTGGGTGCGCGAGGCGGCTGTGGCGTCGGTGCCGGGCTCGGCGTCTGTCGGGGCGGTCGAGGTCATGATCCCCCCACAGCTAGCACGCCGACCCGTCCAAGGAAGCGCCCGTCTTGCGAAAGCTGGTCTGCGCACACGAGGCTCAGCTGTCGAGCCATCCCCGGATCTCGGCCAGCCAGCCGGTGATGTCATCGCCGAGTTCGACCAGCGTCGTCTTCGGTGCTGCCTCGTGCGCGGCCAGCGTCTGCGCGCGGTTGGGGTCCCAGCGGGCGGTCGCGACAAGGGTCGGCACGGGTGCCGATTTCAGCCTGTCCAGAACCGGATAGACGAAATGGCTCTGATAGGCGGTGCGATACCACGGGCCGGCGCGCAGCAGGCAGAACACCCGGGTTGTCACCATGGCCGGGTCGATGAAGGGGTCCCCGTCAATCACCGCCTCGGGCTGCTGGCGGAACCAGGGATACCAGATCGCCTGATCGCGCATCTGATGCCAGGCCTGCAGCAGATGCCCGCCATGCCAGACAGGGTCGAGTTCGGGCGTGTAGTGCGCCTGCATCGCCTTGAGCTCGTCCCCCTGATGGAAGAAGACGTTGGAAAGCGCGACCTTGCGGACGAGCTTCGGGCGCTGATGGGCCAGTTCGAGCCCGGTGAAGCCCCCGCCCCACATGCCGTAATGGTCGATCTGCGCGAAGCCCAGCGCATCGGCAAGCTGCCCGATCACCTCAGCATAATCAGCCACACTGGCCCTGCCATCCAGCAGCGCGTCGCTTTCGCCATTGCCGGGCCAGTCGGGCAGGAAGACGGGCCGCACGCCGATCAGCGGGGCGGCCAGCGGTGCCACGATCTCCCCCGCACTGGCGGCATCATGCTGGATGCACAGCGGCACGCCCTTGCCGTCGGCGTTGAACCGGACCAGAAGCTGCCCGCCCTGAAGATCGACATAGCGCGCTGCCAGACGCTCGCCGATGCCCGCGGTTTCGCCGACCTCGGGCGCCGGGGCATCGGGTGCCGTCTTCTTCAGGAAATCGAGGGCCGCGTTGGCGGCGGCGGTATCATCCTCGACCACCTCCAGGGGCAGCAGCGCCTCCTCGGCGATCTCGGCCAGCACGCCCTGATGCGCATCCAGCCCGCGCGCCCGGTTCAGGATCAGGGTTGCCGGCACCCGCAGCTGCTCGACCAGCCCGGCCAGATCGGGGGTGCGCACGCCCTTCGGCACGTCGGCCCAGCCCGGCCCGGCACGCAACAGGTCGATCAGCTGGTCGTTCAGGGTCGTGGCATCGGGCATCACCACCCGGATCCGCGCGAGCTTCGAGCGCGCATGCCAGGGATAGAAGGCGTGCGCGTCGCGCAGCATGGCCCAGGCGCGCACCAGATGGCTGCCATCCTCGCGAGCTGTGAGGTCGGGGAAGGCGGCATCGTCGGGCAGCGAGGGCTCCAGCCCGTCCAGCACCACGCCGGAGATGCGGTCCGGCTCGGCCAGCGCCGTTGCCAGCGCCACCGCCGCGCCCGGGCCTTGCCCCCACAGGGCTGCGCGCTTGAGGCCAAGCGCGTTGATTGTCCCCGCCACCGCCCAGGCCAGCCCGTCCGGATCGGCCTTCGGTGCAGGGTCACTCAGACCCGTGCCCGGCAGATCGAGGGCGATGACGGTGAAATCCTTCCCCCAGAGCTGCATCAGATCGACCAGCGCGGCCGATGACAGGGGGGCTGGCGGCAGAAGCACCAGCGGCGGACCCTTGCCGCAGCGGCGGTAATGCACCTGCCGGTCGTCAAAGGTCACGAAATGGCGCTTCAGGCCGGGGATCGCGGCTGCCGTCATGCGCCCCACATGTGCCTTCATGACCGCCACGCCAGACCCCGTGCCCACTGACACCACCGTCGACAAGGCCGCCTCCGAGGCGCCCGCCGCGCTTGTCACCGGCGCCTCAAGCGGCTTCGGGCGGCTGACCGCGCTCACTCTGGCGCGGGCCGGCTATCATGTCTTTGCCGGCATCAGGGAGGTGCAGGGGCGCAATGCCGCGAAGGCCGCAAGCCTGCGCGATGCGGCGAGCGGTGCAGCACTCGAGGTGCTGGAGATGGACGTGGCCGAGGCCGCAAGCGTGGACGCGGCGATGGATCGGCTGCTGGCGGCCAGCGGCGGGGCGCTCGATCTCGTCGTCAACAATGCCGGGCAGGCGGCACGCGGCCCCATCGCGGCCTTCGATGATGCGGAGATCCGGCGCCATCTGGAGGTCAACCTGTTCGGCGCGGTGCGGGTCAACCGGCGGGCCGGGGCCGCGATGCGTGCGCATGGGCGCGGCGGGCTGCTGGTCCATGTCAGCTCGGGCGGCGGGGTGTTCGTGCTGCCGACGCTCGGGCTCTATTCGGTGTCGAAATTCGCGCTCGAGGCGCTGGCGGAGGCGTGGCGGCTGGAAGGTGCTGCCCACGGCATCGATGCCTGCATCGTGGAGCCCGGAACCTACCATACCGAGCTTGGGGAGAAGGTGATGGGCCCGGCCGATCGCGAGGCGCTGGCCCGCTGGCCCGAACTCGAGCAGGTCTGGGGCAAGGTGATGGAACGGGCTGTCGCGCGCATCGGGGCACAGGGCCCCAACGACCCGCAGGAGGTGGCCGACCATATCGTTCACCTTCACCGTCTGCAGCCCGGCGAACGGCCCCTGCGCAGCTTTCTGGGCCGGGAGTCGCAACCGTTCAATGCGCCGATTGCCGTGTTCAACGAGGCCCGCCGCGATTTTCTGGAAGCCTTCGGGCTGGGCGACTACCGCCATCTGATCCGCTGAGAAGGAGATTGCCAGCCCATGGACCCCATCACCCATGTTCAGGATGCCATCCACAACCCGGCCGATCCGCGCCATTTCATGCGGCTCAAGCCGGTCAGGGGCCGGGTGACGGCCCGCGCCGGCGGCGTCGAGCTTGCCCGGTCGGAAGCCGCGCTCAAGCTGATGGAGGCCGGGCGCGACCTCTATGATCCGGTCTGGTATCTGCCGCGCCGCGATGTGGCGATGGACCGGCTGGTGGCGGTCGACCGGACGACGCATTGCCCGCTCAAGGGCGACACCGCCTATTTCGATGTGCGGCTCGACGACGGCACGGTTCTGGAAGGTGCGGCGTGGAGCTATGTCAGCGTGCTCGACTTCGACAGCCGCCTGGCCCCGCTCGCCGAGCTGATCGCCTTCGACCAGTCCCGCGTGCTGGTCACCGAAATCCCGGCAAGCCTGCTCTAGGTCCACAACCCGACAGGACGGCGTCGGGCGTCGGCTCTGAACGCGTTTCCCCCGAAGCCGCCACCCACTTGCATCGGGCCGGGCCTGCCGCGCAAGCGGTGCGTGCTGGAAAACATCGCTGACCGGCCCCCGGTTCTTTCTGATGCGCTGCGGCGTTGCCATCTGTGCGGGACGGTGGATCGCCATGTTGCAGGAGGGAAGAGGATGAGCCTGGCTGTTATCTCCTGGAAAGGCTTGCGCACAAGCCTGGCTCTGGCGGCCCTGCTGATGATGGGGTCTGCGCCAGCCCTGTCTCAGGACATGGAAGGCTGCGAAGACCACCCAGCCGTCTCACGCTATCCGGACACGGTCCTGGCCTGGTGTGAGATGCACAATTTCCTGCCCTTCGAGGTGCCGCTCGGCCCCGTCACCGGCTATCGCACCATTGGCGAGAAGGAGGCGGTGGAAGGCCGTGTTGTCCGCAACCTCTATATCTATCGGGGCACGGAGCGCTCCCAGGCTGAAATCTGGGAGAACTATCGCCAGGCCCTTCGCGATGGCGGCTTTGACATCATCGGCGAGGGGATGACCCCGACCTCCCAGCGCAGCGGCGAGATCGGCGGACGGACCTGGCAAGAGGTCTATTTCATCGACAACAAATGGACGCTGGAGGGGCCGGTGGCGATGTTCGCTGCCGGTACATCGACCTCCGGCGGCTCCGGGGCTGTCATCGGCAGGAAAGAGCGGGCCGAAGATGTCATCTACGCCATCGTCAATGTCGAGCACCACCGGGATGGCGAGATCGGCGTGCTGGTCGATATCATCGAAACCAAAGCCGCCGAGACCGGGCTGGTCACCGCCGATGCCGAGGCGATGGGGCGCGATCTGGAGGAAAAGGGCCGGACCATCCTTCATGGCCTGTTCTTTGACCATGATGAAGCGACACTCACCGATGAGTCGTTACCGGCTCTGGCTGAAATCGCCAAGGTCCTCGCTGCCGATCCCGCCAAAAGCTTTTACATTGTCGGCCATACCGACAGCACCGGCACCTATGCCTACAACATGAAGCTTTCCGCCGACCGCGCCGAGGCGGTGCGCCAGGCCCTGCTGCAGCGCCATGGCATCGATTCCGAGCGCTTGCAGGCCGCAGGAATCGGGCCCCTCTCCCCCGTCTTTGCAAACAGCAGCGAGGGCGGCCGCGCTGACAACCGCCGGGTTGAACTGGTAGAGCGGTAAGGCGCGCGCCCGAAAGGCAGCCTCGCGCTGTCGGGGCAGGTGAGGGCGGCGGTCGACCCTTCTGCCAGCTTGCGCAGACGCCTGGGCGTTACATTATTACACCCCGAACACAACCGAGTTACATCTGACGGGCGCTGCCATCGCGATGGAGGTGTCCGGCAGGGCTGTTGCAGAAAGGATGCGTCCCCTGATGGAAGGCGTTAAGCGGCTCCCGGTCACCGTACTCTCCGGCTTTCTCGGCGCCGGCAAGACGACGCTGATGAACCACATCCTCAACAATCGTGAGGGCAAGCGCGTCGCGGTCATCGTCAACGACATGAGCGAGGTCAACATCGACGCCGATCTGATCCGCGAGGGCGGCGCCGATCTGAGCCGAACCGAAGAGACCCTGGTCGAAATGACCAATGGCTGCATCTGCTGCACCTTGCGCGACGATCTGCTGAAGGAGGTGCGCCGGCTCGCCGAGGATGGGCGGTTCGACTATCTGCTGATTGAATCCACAGGTATTTCCGAGCCGCTGCCGGTGGCGGCCACCTTCAATTTCCGCACGGAAGAGGGCGAGAGCCTCGAGGATATCGCGCGCCTCGACACCTTGGTCACGGTTGTCGATGCCGCGAACCTGCTGCGCGACTATGCCTCTACCGATTTCCTGAAGGATCGCGGCGAATCCCTCGGCGAGGATGACGAGCGCGCGCTGGTCAACCTGCTGGTCGATCAGATTGAATTCGCCGATGTCATCCTTCTGAACAAGCTTGACGCGGCCAGCCCCGCCCAGCTTGAGACCGCGCGCAAGATCATCCGTGCGCTCAACCCCGATGCGGAGCTGATCGAGACCAGCATGGCGCGCGCGCCGCTGGACAAGGTGCTCAACACCGGCAAATTCGACCATGAGAAGGCCGAGGAGCATCCGTTCTGGTTCAAGGAGCTTTACGGCTTTGATGAGCACAAGCCGGAAACGGAAGAATATGGCGTGTCCAGCTTTGTCTATCGGGCACGCCGGCCGTTTCATCCGATGAAGTTCCACGCTTTCCTGAACACCGGCTGGCCGGGCGTCATTCGTGCCAAGGGGCATTTCTGGCTGGCCACCCGGCCCGATTGGGTGGGCGAGCTGAGCCAGGCCGGTGCGCTTGTGCGTCATGAGGCGATGGGCTTCTGGTGGTCCAGCGTGCCGAGGGAGCGCTGGCCCGATCACCCGGAATGGCGTCAGCATATCGCCCGGTCCTGGGACCCGATTTACGGCGACCGCCGCCAGGAGATCGTCTTCATCGGCACCGACATGGACGAGGCAGCGCTGCGGCGTCAGCTCGATGCCTGTCTGGTTGGCGACGAGGATGCGATGAAGCTGGAGCTCACCGCCTGGCAGCACCTTCCCGACCCGTTCCCGGAATGGAGGCGGGCCGAGGCGTCATGATCGGCTCCCTCGCATCCCCGGAAGTTGAGGCAATCGGGGGGTCCGCTGCGTCGGGTGCGGGCATCGCGACCTGCGATACAGCCGATGGTCTTTTCAAGCGTTGAGGTATCGTAACAACGCCCACCTGAGAGCCAAATGCCGCAGGCGAGACCCGCGCGGGCGTTCGACATCGGCTTGAATTTTGCCAGCGATGGTGATCCCATAACGTTCAAGCTTTCAATATTTTTTGAGAACCGCTGTGATGGTTGAAACAGCTTTTACCCCCTGGGCGTCGCTTGCAGGCGGCGTGCTGATCGGGCTTGCCGCCACTTTCCTGATGCTGTTTGCGGGCCGTGTGTTTGGTGCGACCGGGATCCTGGCCGGCTTGTTGCGCCCCGCCTCACGCGATGAGATCGCGTGGCGGGTGGTGCTGGTGGCGGGCATGGCGACGGGCCCGCTGGTGGTCTGGCTGGTGTCCGGCCAGATGCCGGCCATAGAGGTGCCGGTGTCGCTGCCCGCACTGACGATTGGCGGGCTGATTGTCGGTATCGGCGTCACCTTTGGCGCGGGCTGCACCTCCGGGCATGGGGTGTGCGGCATGGCTCGGGTCAGCTCGCGCTCCATCGTCGCCACGCTGACCTTTATGGCAACTACCTTTGTGACCGTTTTTGTCATGCGTCACGGGATCGGAGGATAAGCCAATGCGGTTTCTTGCGCTTTACCTCATTGGTCTGCTGTTCGGTCTGGGCATTGCGCTATCGGGCATGATCAACCCGGCCAAGGTTCTCAATTTCTTTGATATTTTCGGGTCGTGGGATCCGTCCCTGATCTTCGTGATGGGTGGGGCGCTGGTCACCACCTTCATTGGCTACAAGCTGGTATTCAAACGCCGTGCGCCGGTCTTGGCAGAAAGTTTCGCCCTGCCGACATCGCGCCAAATCGACCTACCGCTGGTAGGAGGATCGGCATTGTTCGGTGTGGGCTGGGGAATCGCCGGCTTCTGTCCGGGCGGTGCGTTACCGGCACTTGGCACTTTTCGGGGCGAGGTTTTCATGTTTGTTGGCGCGTTGGTAGCCGGAATCCTTGTGGCCAAGGCCGGGCAGGCTTTCATGGTCCGCCGTGCCTGACGCGGCAGCGCTGCGGCGTCAGCTCGATGCCTGTCTGGTTGGCGACGAGGATGCGATGAAGCTGGAGCTCACCGCCTGGCAGCACCTTCCCGACCCGTTCCCGGAATGGAGGCGGGCCGAGGCGTCATGATCGGCTCCCTCGCATCCCCGGAAGTTGAGGCAATCGGGGGGTCCGCTGCGTCGGGTGTGGGCATCGCGACCTGCGACACAGCCGATGGCCTCACGGCCATCACCCGGCCCGAGATGGAGCTTGTGATCTGGCGCCGCTCGCTCCCCTCACAGCTGCAGAGCTGGCTTGAAGGCCTGGACGCTTCGGCTCTTCCTGACCTCCGTGGTCTTGTCCGGCCGAGCGAGCTGCCCCGGCTGGTCGAGCCGGAGCTGGATGAGAGCGGCGTGCCCGAAGGCGACATGCGGGACCTGTTCCTGCGCGACATCCAGGATCTCGTCGCGGCCTTCGCCCGCATCACCGGGAGCGCGCTGGTTGATGTGCGGCTGGAGCCGGTCAGCGACGATGCCTGCTGGAAGTTCCACCGCGACTGCGTCGAGGCGCGGTTGCTGACAACCTACCGCGGTCTGGCGACCGAGTGGGTCCAGCCCGGCCACGCCGAACAGGCCCTGCAAGAGCAGAAATCCTACAAGGGTCCCCTGCAGCAACTCCAGGTCCTTGACGTGGCGATCTTCAAGGGAAGCTGTGCCGGAACCGGCAGCGGCATCGTGCACCGCTCGCCGCCCATCGCAGGCACAGGCGCAACGCGCCTGCTGCTGGTCCTGAACCAGCCAACAGGTGCATCGCCCGCGCACTGACCAAAGGCCGCCCGGAACTTCCGCGTAATGGTGGGCCACGCGTGACGAAGACGCGAACTATGTCTCTGTTTTCTCGCTACGATCGAGAGCCAGTCTGGTTCAAACCTTTCGGCTTCCCGTCCACCTTATCTAGTGAGGGGCGTGCCTCAACAGATCGGTAGAGCTGCGGATGCTGCTCGCACTCCTCCCGGACGCGATTGAGCCAAGTGTCATACCAGCACCACGTCTTGCCGACCGCGATGGCCCCGTAACCCTTCGCTGGATCCTTGGCTTCAAGCCTCTTCCAGAGCTGTGTGTGGCTATTCATCGTAAACCGATCCCAGCCTTCGGCCTTCATCTGGTTCACGATCTCTTTCGGCAGATACTTCTTCTTCTCGACCTCTTTCAAGGCGATGTTAAACTTCTCAGCGATCTCGGAGTCGGGCGCCACGATTTCAACCGCCATGTCGGCGCTCGGGGTGCGGTTCGCCGTGCGCCCGACCATAAATACCCGGAATGCATAGCGCGGATCGGCTTGCTGCTCCGGCGTAAGGCGGTCCTCGAATTCATTCATCATCATCTCGACGTGGCGCGGCAGGCCGCTCGCCTTCTTGAGGATCGATCGTTGATCGGGGCTGAAAGTGACGAACTGGAGCGCGATCGGGAGCCGGCGCTCGAGAGCGTATTGGGCGCCGAACAGGGTCTTGATCGCATCGTTGAAATTGATGCAGCAGGCTTGAAGCTTGGCGCTGACGGCGTCGTCGATCCGGTTGGTCGAGCGGTGCTCAATCTCATGCCGCAGGTCAAGCAGGAACGTCAGATTGTCTCTAGCTCCCTGCTCCACCGGACAGTGCGAGTGCCTGAGGCATTGCCCGAGTTCCCAATACTTATCTGCGCCGCTCGGCGTCTTGACGACAATCTTTTGCCCGTTCTGGTTCTTCGTGTGGCGATAATCGACTCCCTCTCGCCTGAACCAAGCGTGAAGCAGATAGGTCCAGGCGATGACGGCGGTGACGATGAAAAGTTCGGCGCGAAACGTCAGTCCCGCTCCGTTAAAGGTATGGACCGCCGCGATCATTGCTTCGCGCGCCTTGATCAGCAGCTCATCACCCCGCAGAGAAAGGCCGGTCTCCGGATCGAGTTCCGGCCATGACGACAGGAATCGGTCGAGATCGTCCGCAGGCACCGCTTTGACGGCGGCGTGCTTAGTTCCGGTGCGGATTTCGGCGATGACGCGGTGGTTGACCGAGCGGGTCGGTCGCGTGAAATAGGCGAGAATGTCCTGATCGTTCGGCCACCGCCCGTCGGCGACCATCGCCTTGATGATCGCGATCTCCCATCGCTCAAGTCTATTGCCTCGCTTACGGATCGGCACAATCATCCCTCGGTGTTGGCGACGCCCTCCAGTCCCTGTCTCAATAGGGCAGCAGATAGGTTCAAGCGTGTCAAAGCACCTCAACAACATTATGCAACAAGCTGGCGGCAACGACTGCGGCTGCTCACGCTACTATACTGCGGGCTTTGGCTGTGCAGGGCTTGACGAGGCTGTTCGAGAAGCCCTGCCCCCGTTTCCTCGAATTGTGCAGGAACGGAGGCGGACGGCGTTAGCACTTGTGTTCCAAAATGGCAGAGAGTGAGAACCCGGCAACGAACGCTCTCGGCGGAGCGCTGCGTGGGGGCGTGATGCACGTGGGAACTTCAGCGAAAACAGCGACTTCTCGGGTTTCCGCTGATGCGGCAGCAGTCCGTCACAAGCCGAAATCCTCCCGGAAGCGAGCGATCTGATGCATGCGCTCGTGCAGGATCGTGACGATGCCGATGTCGCCATTGCCGAGCCTGCGCCAATAGACGAAGTGTCTTTCGTATCGGAAGACGTATCCCTCAACGCCGAACTCCGCCGGAACCGGGCGCGACATCACCTCGTGCGTTTCGATCTTCTCGAAGGCCGCGAACAGGCCGGTGATATAACGGTCGGCCTGTTCAGCGCCCCATCGGTCGCTTGTATAGCGGTAGATCGCGTCGAGGCGGTGGGACGCAGCCTCCTGGACGCGGACCGACGCCATCCTCGGTCATGCCTTGTTGCGCGCGATGACCTCGGCTGCCGTGAGCGCATGGTAGGTGGACTCGGGAGCAGCGAAGGCATGCGTCAATTCCGCCTTCAACCGATCGAACGCTTCTTGCTCCGCCCGCTCCTTGTCGCGGCGGATCAGATCGCGGATGTATTCGCTGACGTTCTCATAGGAGCCCGTCTCGCTGACATTCGCAGCAACGAAGTCGCTGAGCGCGCCGCTGAGACGGACCGTCATCGTCGTCGTGCGGGACATGGCGGGTCTCCATGAAGGCTGTCGTCTTCAATATTACCAAAAATGCGCACAGCGCAAGGTTCGGCAGATGTCACCGCTGCGAAATCATGAGGCACACGATCCGCTTCGCCGACGCGACGGCGATTGTCGCCGGCGCCGCGACCCGCGCGGCACGAGGGTCGCTCGACTGGGCGCACGCTTGCCCAACGCTGCGGCCGGTTCTGGCGCAGGTCGGCGAAAAGCAGCGCATGGTCGCGAACTTCTGCGTAATGGCGGTGAGGGTGGGATTCGAACCCACGATAGAGTTTCCCCTATACACGCGTTCCAGGCGTGCGC
>CAZPBH010000048.1:0-2524 GCA_964584645.1 uncultured Rhodospirillales bacterium
GGCCGAAGCCGAGAACAGCCCGCTTTCGGTGAAATCGCTCAACCGCCTGATCGCAAGGCGGCGGCTGAGCGTGATGACGGAAAAGGCCGGGGGCGCGGTTGCGAAGGTCACCGAGCCGCCCGTGCTGGAGCCCGCACCGGTGATCGTGAAGCCGTCGCTCTGCGGGGCGCTGTCGATCCAGATCTTCAGATCGTCGATATCGAAGATCGGAAAGGGAAAGGCGAAGACCCGCTGCGCCCCGTCGCCGACATGGCAGATGACCGGCAGGCCCGCCGGTATCTTGATATGGGTGTCCGTCATGAGCGGGAACCCCTCAGAAGGTCCAGCTCAGGCGGTCGAGCTCCTGCTGATCGCGAAGCTGGCTGCGCTCCAGCAGATTGCGGCGCTGGATGCCCTGAAGCTCCTGATCGAGGGCTGTCTGGCGCAGCTGATCGAGCTGCGCGCGCTGCTGGCGCTCCTCCTCGCTTTCCTCGAACAGGCCGAGAAGGATCGCCTCGCCGCTCGCACCGCCGCCGGTGCCACGGGCCGCACTTTCCGCCCGCCTGCGTGCCACCGCGCGCTTGAGGGCCCGCTCCCGCGCCGCTTCTGATTCCAGGCTGTCGAGGCGAAGTTTCTCCCGCTCCCGCGCGGTCGTACCGCGTGTCTCGCGGACACGTTGGGCCTGGCTGTCGATCAGATTATCCCAGGCCGTCGCCTGGGCGGCAGCCTCGCGGTCGATCCGTGCGAGGATCGCCTCACGCCGTTCGATTTCCGCGAGGCGCTCGTCATAGGCGTCCTCATACTCGTCGAGCTGGCGCTGATAGTCGCGGCGCCACGCATCATGATCATTGCGCGGGGCGGTGGCCTGCCGCGCCCGATCCGACAGGCCGGCGGCCAGCCCGGTTGTGACCGCCGGGATGACGGTCGAGACAAGAGCTCCCATCAGTCATTCACCTTCATTTCCAGAGTTACGGAGAGCAGCGTGAAGGGCAGCGGCGCTGCCTGCTCGATCTTCCACGGTGCGCTGAACCCGTCGGCGTTCCAGCCATAGCCCGGCACCCTGATCGCGCCCGAAACGAGGGGCGGGGCGGTGTCGAGACCGCCCGCATCCCCGAAGCGCCGCAGTGGAATTTCCTTGAGCCCGCGCCCGACATCGACGGTCAGCGCCTGGGTCTCATGCACGACAAAGACCGCCTCGATCAGACGCAAGGCCCGGCCCTCCCCGCGTCGCTCGATGGCCGATGGCGGCAGGGGCTCGATGCTGTGGGTGTAGGGCAGGCCGACCTCGACGGCCCGTGCGGGTGGGTCGATGGTGATCTGGCCGCCTGCCACAAGCGCATCCGCGCGCCGGGCGCCATCGGCGACGACCGTCACCATGCGGCCGTTCAGATGGTCGAGCCCCGACCATGTCGCGGCGGCCTCAAGCGACGACCCGCTCAACCCCGCATCGGTGTTGACGGTATCGTCGAGGGTCTCGACGAAATAGCTCGACCCGCGTTTGACCAGCAGGAACAGATCATCCCCGCTAGCAGCCACGGCGCGCACGCTTCCCTCGGTCGCATGGCGGGTCCAGGCGATCACCTGCTCGGCCCGGTAGAGGGTCAGGGTGGCCAGCGTGCCGTCCTGCATCACCACCGCCAGCAGGCGGCGCACGGGATCAAAGGCCTGATCGACGGGCTGGTCGATGATGTGGCCGGCCAGCAGGGCCAGATCGCTGGATCGGTAGGCCTGTTCCAGATCGGTATAGAGAAACTCCCGGATTTCCCGTCCGTTGCGGGCCACGAACAGGGTCGCCCCGTCGATGTCGACAGGCGGTACCGCCCGGTCGAGGCGCGAGCCAATCCGGGTCTGGCGATGAAGCTGGACGGTCTCGGGCGTCAGCGGGTTGCCGGTCACCATCCATTCCGCCCCGCCCGTGAACACCTGCAGATGGCGGCCGGAGAACACCGCCCGAATGGCGTTGACCTGATCGGACAGGATGGGAAAGGCGATGGCCTCATCCGCCTCCCCTTCCCCGATATCGAAATTCCAGAGATCGCCGGCGCGGGAGAACCAGAGCTGGTTGGGCAGCGCCTTCGAGCCGCCGATCACCAGCCGCTCCTGATGAAAGCAGGCGGAGATCGGCCAGCCCCGCACGGGTGAGAAGGCCTGTTCGGCCCAGTCGCGCCGGGCGGCGAGATCGGTGAGGGGGCCGGAGCTGGTCACATCGACCACGGTCGGCGAGCCATAGCCGGTGATCGTCACCTCATCCTCGCCAAAGCGCAGCCGGGTGCCGACATGATCGGGATCGAACACGGGCGAGGAGGCGGTCAGGGTATAGCCGCCCTCGCGCAGGATCCCGCTCAGCGTCACATCGAAGGCGGCAAACTTGAAGTAGGGCTGGTTGACCTTGCCATCCCCGCTCCAGAACACCCACTCCCCCAGCGTCCAGCCGGTGGGCGTGCGGGTGATCTGCCGGGGCGGGACATCGGGATGGCACAGCAGCAGGGTGTCCGCCGATTGCGTCCAGGTGAGCTGGCCCAGCTGATCCAGCTGACTTTGCCTG